>DASSHD010000354.1:0-8860 GCA_035693085.1 Hanamia sp.
ATTCAAAAAGAAAAATAATCGAAAACAATGTATAGAACACATACGTGCGGCGAATTAAGAATTACAAATGTAAAGGAAGAAACTACGCTTGCCGGATGGATACAAACCATCCGCAAATTCGGCAGCATTACGTTCATTGACCTTCGCGACAGGTATGGAATTACACAATTGCTTTTTAGTGAAGGCCTTACAGAAGATTTGGATAAAAATTCTTTAGGAAGAGAATTTGTAATTCAGATAAAAGGAACGGTTTCTGAAAGGAGTAATAAAAATCCAAACATACCTACCGGAGATATTGAAATTCTGGTTTCGGAATTTAAAGTATTGAACAAATCTGCGGTTCCTCCTTTTACCATACAAGACGAAACGGATGGAGGTGATGATATCCGAATGAAATACCGGTTTTTGGATTTGAGAAGGAATGTGGTTAAGAAAAATATTGAATTGCGATACGCGGTAAACCGTGTGACAAGAAATTATTTACACCAGAATAATTTCATAGATATAGAAACTCCTTTTTTAATAAAGTCAACTCCCGAAGGAGCGAGGGATTTTGTAGTTCCAAGCCGTATGAATGCCGGAGAGTTTTATGCATTGCCGCAATCACCGCAAACGTTTAAACAATTGTTGATGGTGAGTGGTTACGATCGTTATTATCAAATCGTAAAATGTTTTCGTGATGAAGATTTGCGCGCAGACAGGCAGCCTGAATTTACACAGATAGATTGTGAAATGTCATTTGTAGAACAGGAAGATATTTTGCAAATGTTTGAAGGACTAATAAAATATATTTTTAAAGAAGTAAAAAATATTGATTACAAAGAACCGGTTCAGAGAATGAGTTGGGAAGATGCCATGTGGAATTACGGTAATGATAAGCCGGATATCAGGTTTGAGATGAAGGTGAAAAATCTGAAATCTGAAAGTAAGATTTTTTTTGAAACATTGAAGAACAGTGAATTTGGTGTGTTCAATGATGCGGAAACCTTAGTGGCTATTTCTGTACCGGGTTGCAGCAATTATTCGAGAAAACAAACCGATGAGTTAACAGAATGGGTGAAACGTCCGCAAATAGGAATGCGCGGATTGGCATTTGTAAAGTGCAATACTGATGGTACTTTTAAAAGTAGCTTTGATAAATTCTTTAATGAAACACAATTAAAAGAATTTGCTTCTTTCTGTGATTCAAAAAAGGGAGACCTGATTTTAATTCTTGCGGGAAAAGAAGAACGAACGAGAAAAGCTATCAGCGATTTACGTTTATACATGGCCGACAGATTAGGTTTGCGTAAACCTGAAGAGTTCAAGCTACTGTGGGTTACTGATTTTCCTTTGTTTGAATATGATGAAGAAGGTAACCGTTGGGTAGCACGACATCATCCTTTTACTTCGCCCAAACCGGAAGACATCGAAGTAATGATCAACAATAATCCTTTGATAGAAAATGCGGAAAGATATTTGGAACACCCTTATTCAAAGATCAAGGCCAATGCGTATGACATGGTTTTAAATGGTAACGAAATAGGAGGTGGTTCTATCAGGATTTTCCAGAGAGAATTGCAGGAAAAAATGTTTGCCGCTTTGGGAATGGGCAAAGAAGAGGCGCAACATAAATTCGGGTTTCTTCTCGGCGCTTTTGAATATGGCGCTCCTCCTCACGGTGGTATTGCATTTGGCTTCGACAGGTTGTGTGCTATCCTCGGTGGCAGCGAATCTATCCGCGATTTTATTGCATTCCCCAAAAATAACAGTGGCAGAGATGTAATGATAGATGCACCATCAACAATTGATAAAAAACAGTTGGAAGAGTTGCAGATTAAGCTGGATTTGAAATAGAAAATTTATTTTCACTTTGTCTAAACATTTTCTTCTGTAACTTTTCAATATAAATTATCTGGTTGTGTTACACAAATATTTTCTCTTTTTTTCGACTCTTTTAATTTCTTCCCAAAAATTATCTGCACAGTACGATGTGCAGCTTTATACACCTTATACCACTCATATAGAAAGAGCAAAGCTTAAAGAAAGGCTCATCAAAAATTCTATTACAAAAAATTTATTACTACCACTTACTGATTCTACTGAAGAGAACTGGCAGGATGCTTTTGACGCGATGGAAGTCATGGAATATAACACTCCTTTCACCAGGATCAAAATCCATACAGCGTTTGATAGTGCAGAAAAAAGAAGTATTTCTTTTCAAAGAGCCTTGGTGGAAGTGGCTTATACTAATTATCCCGGGCAATTTCGTTTACAAACTCAATCTTTATTGAATCAAACTTTGGATCCAAAAATATTTGCAATGTGTGCAGAATATTTGATTCAAAATAGAAAAGACAGTTTACAAAAAAATAAAATTTCAACGAAACTCTTTGAAAAATTCGGAGATAGTGTTTTTATAAATCCGATTCTGATAGAGCTACAAAACCATCTAAATGGTTCTAAATTACATTCTGCTCATCCAATTAAAGAAGTTTTAAATGAAATCCTGGATAAAAATTTTCTTTCCGGACAAATCGTAATGTATAGCTTTCAAAGAAAAGACCGTGATTATCCAGGAATGGTTTTGATAAGAAATGCCGAAGGGAATTTTATTAAAGATTCGATGGGAAATATTTTTCATGTCCCTCAACTAGCTCGCAGTATTACCAACCTGCCCGGATATTTAAGAAATGGGAATACGCCCCAGGGCATTTACAGAATGTATGGCTTTGGGGTTTCCATGAGTAGTTTTATCGGGCCTACTGCTAACGTACAAATGGGGATGCCGGTGGAATTAAGTTTGCAAAAATTCTTTGATGACACCGCTATTTTGGATACAACATGGACAATGAACTGGTATCAGAAACTGATTCCGGATAAATTGAAAAATTATTTGCCTTTATATGAATCGTACTATGCAGGCCTTATAGGAAGAAGTGAGATCATTGCACATGGAACAACTATTGATCCCGCTTTTTATTTTGGAAAACCTTATTACCCATTGACTCCTACACAAGGTTGTCTTTGTACCAAAGAAATATGGAATGGGAAAAGATTAGAAAGTGATCAGCAAAAATTGGTAAATGGATTGCTGAAAGCAGGGGGCGCAAATGGTTATTGTGTAGTAATTGAATTAGATGATAAACATGCTCCGGTAACTCTTAATGATGTCATTACTTATTTACCAAAGTGATTGGACAAATTGGTTTTAAATTTGTGAACAATTATTAAAATCATTTACTCAATTTTCGATATTCTACTTTTAAATTAATCAATTCAGCAATTGACTACAACCCCATTAGCAGAAAGACTTCGGCCAGAAAAATTGGATGAACTTATAGGGCAGGAACACCTTACCGGCAAAGGAAGTATTTTGCGTAACGCGCTTGAGAATAAAAAAATTCCTTCAATGATATTGTGGGGGCCACCTGGCGTGGGTAAAACCACAATTGCCAATATTATTGCGCACACTTTGGATGCCCCTTTTTATACTTTAAGCGCTATATCTTCGGGTGTAAAAGAAGTACGCGAAGTAATTGAGAAAGCCAAACATGAGGAGAATGCCATTTTATTTATTGATGAAATTCACCGGTTCAATAAAGGGCAACAAGATGCGTTGCTTGGCGCGGTGGAAAAAGGAATTATCACTTTAATCGGAGCCACCACAGAAAATCCTTCGTTTGAAGTAAACAGTGCTTTGCTGAGTCGTTGCCAGGTTTATATTTTAAAACCTCTTGCAAAAGATGCGCTTATTGCTTTAATGAATCATGCAATTAAAGAAGACGTAGTTCTTTCCAAATCAAATATTGAAATAAAGGAAACGGAAGCATTAATAAATTTATCCGGTGGCGATGCCAGAAGATTATTAAATCTTTTAGAGTTGGTCTGTAACCAGGAACTTTTGGAAAGTTCTAAACTTTCCAAAAGTTTAATAATAACGGATGATCTCGTAATGAAAGCAGCACAGCAAAAAGTAGCGCTCTATGATAAAAAGGGCGAGCAACATTATGATATCATTTCTGCATTTATAAAATCAATTCGCGGCAGCGATCCTAATGCGGCTGTTTACTGGATGGCACGAATGATAGAAGGTGGAGAAGATGTAAAATTTATTGCAAGAAGAATGGTGATACTGGCCAGTGAAGATATCGGAAATGCGAATCCTACTGCGTTGGTTTTGGCCACCAATACTTTTCAGGCGGTGAATATGATAGGTTATCCGGAGGCAAACATTATTTTATCGCAATGCGCTACTTATCTTGCATCTTCGCCAAAAAGTAATGCAGCAGTTTCGGCTATCGGTAAAGCACAATCGCTCGTAAAACAATATGGCGATCTGCCGGTTCCTTTGGCAATAAGAAATGCACCGACAAAATTGATGAAAAATTTAGATTACGGTAAAGATTATCAATACGCTCATAGCTATGAAAATAATTTTGTGAATATGGAATTTCTTCCCGAAGAAATAAAAAATACACTTTTATATAATCCGGGAAAAAATGCAAGGGAAGAAGATATTAGGAAATTTTTGAAACAACGATGGAAAGAAAAATATGGATATTAAAAGTTTGAGGATTTAGAAAAAGTTCAGGTATTTTACAGTAAAAACAAACAAAAAACATGGATTACTGTTTATGAAAGTTGTCCATAACGATTAACTATTTTAATTATGATCACCTGGAAATGCAAATTTTTTTCTGATTTATCGAACGAAGAGCTATATAAAATTGTTCAATTAAGACTTGAAGTTTTTGTGGTGGAACAAAATTGTGCTTACCAGGATTGTGATGGTAAAGATTTAAAAGCTTATCATCTTACTGGTTGGGATGGGAAGAATTTGGTGGCTTACACCCGTTTGCTCGAAAAAGGAATTTCCTATCCTGAAGCCGCCTCTATTGGGCGTGTAATTACTGCCCGTTCGTCCAGAGGGCAAAATTTAGGAAAACAACTGATGCTTAAATCTATTGAGCAGGTATATATTTTATTTGGCAAAGTTCCCATAAAGATTAGCGCCCAGCTATATCTAAAGCGTTTTTATGAATCTTTTTCTTTTGTTCAGAAAGGAGGTGTTTACCTCGAAGATGGCATTGACCATATTGCTATGGAAAAGATTTTTTAGTTACATTATAATACAATAAAGGGATATAATTCATCGTTAATTCAGAGTTACCTAATGAAAGGTAAATCATGAATCTTTTATACGTTAGAAAAAATCTGTCCCTAATGAAAAAACGTTTACATATCTTATTGCATACGTGTTTCATATTTACCGCATTAAGTTGTTTACTTCCGGAAATAAGTTATTCTCAGTCTTTAATTATTGGGAACGATAAAACCAGGTTTGAGGCCGGTATAAATATAGGGCCGTCATTTTTTCTTGGAGACCTTGGTGGACATCGGGGGAAAGGCACTAGGTTTATAAAAGATTTGAATTTGCCTCTTACCCAAATAATGGTTGGCGGTTTCATCACCTATTACCCCAATGAATGGTTAGGAATCAGGGCTGCTGCTCAATATGGCAAAATAGCCGGAGAGGATCAATTGATTACAACAAAGGGGGAAAATGAGCTATACAGAAAGCAACGTAACCTGGATTTCAGATCCAATATTTCTGAGGCATATATAGCCGGTGAATTTTATCCTTTAGCATTGCTAAATAAAGGTAATAAGGATTATATGCCTAGATTTAGCCCTTATGGAGTGATAGGTGTTGGGGTTTTTCACTTCAATCCGCAAGGATCTTTAACAGATGCTAATGGTAATAAAACATGGTATTATCTGAGGCCTTTACATACAGAAGGTGAAGGATTTCCCGAATATCCCGACAGAAAAGAATATTCTCTTACCCAGGTAAACATACCTATGGGAGTGGGAGTGAAATATTTTCTTTCAAGCAGAGTTAATATGAGTCTTGAAATTTTATTGCGTAAAACTTTTACAGATTATATAGATGATGTGAGTACAACTTATATTGATCCTAATTTATTTGATAAATATTTATCACCACAGAATGCTGCAATAGCACGACAAATTTCTGATAAAGTATTTGCAATTGTAAATCCGGGACTTTCAAGAAATTCGCCGGGAACTCAGAGAGGGGATCCCAATCAGAATGACTCCTATTTTACAACTTTTTTAAAATTCGGAATACGCCTGGGACCTGTTTATAAAAGCCGGTATGATGAGAACGTGGCTAGTCGGATGCGTTGCCCACATAGATTCTAAAAATATTTAGTTTGCATTTTTGCCTCTGAATATGGCAAAGTATATAATAAAAGTTAACTCTGGAAAATCACGGCATAATCTTGTGCTTTGTATAACCCCTGAAACCACAAAATTTTATCTTTGTTATTATGCTTTGCCTTTTATTTATTCTTTAATTCTTCTTTTAAGAATTGGGCTGTAAAACTTTCTTTATGATTGATGAGTTGCTCAGGTGTGCCGCTAAATAAAATTTTTCCACCTTGTTCACCTCCTTCCGGACCAAGATCTATAATATGGTCAGCAATCTTTATAACATCCATATTATGCTCAATTACTAAAACTGTATTACCTCTATCCACAAGTTTGTTTAATACATCTGTAAGATGTTGTATATCCCTGAAATGAAGGCCGGTGGTAGGTTCATCCAGAATATAAAATGTTTTTCCTGTATCCCTTTTACTTAGTTCGGTTGCAAGTTTTACTCTTTGAGCTTCGCCACCACTTAAAGTGACTGCGCTCTGCCCTAGAGTAATATAACCAAGTCCTACTTCCTGCAAAACCTTTATTTTACGAAACAGATAAGGAACATTTTTAAAAAATTCTACCGCTTCATCCACTGTCATTTCGAGCACATCACTGATAGATTTCCCTTTGTACCTTATTTCCAGTGTTTCGCGATTGTATCTTTTGCCATTGCATTTTTCACATTTCACATATACATCCGGTAAGAAATTCATTTCTATTACCCTCATGCCTCCACCCTGGCATACATCGCACCTGCCGCTTTTTACATTAAATGAAAACCGTCCTGGTTTATATCCCCTGATTTTTGCTTCAGGGATTGCAGCAAAGAGAGTTCTTATGTCAGTAAAAAATCCGCAATAAGTGGCAGGATTGCTTCTGGGCGTTCTTCCAATAGGCGATTGATCTATTTCTACCACTTTATCAACGTATTCCAGGCCTTCAATACTCTTATAAGGCAGTGGAATCATCTTACTTTTATATGCATGAGCACTTAGAATAGGATATAAGGTTTCATTGATCAAAGTAGATTTACCACTTCCGCTTACACCCGTTACACAAATAAATTTTCCTAAAGGGAATATCGCATTTACACTTTTTAAATTGTTTCCGGTAGCTCCTTTAAGAATAAGAAAATGTTCATTTCCTTTCCTTCTTTTTGAAGGAATTTTTATTTGTAAATCTCCTTTCAGGTAAGAAGAAGTGAGTGTATTAAGTTTAAGAAAGTTTTTAGGAGTTCCAACGGCTACTATTTCTCCGCCGTGCTTTCCTGCATCAGGGCCGATGTCTATTAAGTAATCGGAAGCAAGCATAATATCTTTATCATGTTCTACCACCAATACACTATTACCAATATCCCTTAAATTTTTTAAGGCTTTTATTAACTGATGATTATCCCTTTGATGAAGGCCAATACTAGGCTCGTCCAGAATATAAGTAATACCTTGTAATTGCGAACCTATTTGAGTAGCCAGTTTTATTCTTTGTGATTCACCGCCGCTAAGGCTTTTGGATGGCCGACTTAAAGAAAGATACGTTAAACCCACGTCAAGCAAAAAATGGATTCTTTCTCTGATCTCTTTGAGAATATCTCTGGCAATAATATTTTGTTTTTTATTTAATCGTGTTTCAATTCCATCAAACCATGTTGATAGTTTTGCCAGGTCCATTTCACTCAATTCAGCAATGTTTTTACCATCTATTTTAAACCAAAGACTTTCTTTTTTTAAGCGTTTTCCATTGCAGGATGGGCACACTTTCAACATCATAAACTTTTCGACCCAGGCTCTTAGTCCCTCATTTGTAGTATCTGAATAAAACCAGCGGTTGATCATATTAACGATTCCTTCATAATCTCCTGAAGATGTGTCGTTTTCGGCAGAGGCATCTGCTGTGTCAAATGTCGTATAGTCATTACCGTTATTATTTTCAAAAGAATTATTTCTGTTGCCAAATAAAAGTAGTTTTAACGCACTTTCCGGTAAGTCCTTAATAGGTTTATCAAGACTGAATTTATTCTTTTTAGCCAGTTGCTGCACTTGTTTAAAAGTATATGCTTCTCTTTCCTCGCCCAGTGGAGCAATGGCGCCTTCATTGATACTTAATTTTTTGTCAGGAATAACTGCATCAGGATTTACCTGGTAAACATTTCCTAATCCTTTGCATACCGGGCACGCACCATAAGGTGAATTAAATGAAAAAGCATTAGGAGAAGGTTCTTCATAGCTTATGCCTGTATCCTCACACATCAATTGCCTGCTGTATTGTACCAGTTGATTGGTTTCATTTAATAAGAGGAATAATAGTCCATTGCCCATTTGCAATCCTTTTTGCACACTTTCACTTAATCTCACTTTTTGATGCGGATCTGCCAATAACCTGTCAATCACCAATTCGATATCGTGAATTTTATAACGGTCTGTTTGCATCTTTGGAACGAGATCCTTTATTTCTCCATCAATTCTTATTTTAAGAAATCCTTTTTTTCTTACCTCTTCAAATAATTCACGGTAATGCCCTTTTCTACCTCTTACAAGAGGAGCCAGAATAGCTATTTTTTTTGCAGGAAACTTCAGTAATATATTTTCAACGATTTCTTCTTCACTCCATTTCACCATTTTTTTGCCGGTATTATAGCTATATGCTTCACCAG
>DASSHD010000355.1:0-4276 GCA_035693085.1 Hanamia sp.
GAAGAAGAGATCTCGCCGTTTTGAATAAAGATGGAATTATCAACCCTGAGAGTAATTACTGTTTTGGTGAAGGGGGAGCCGGCACTTATAGCGATGGTAAATTATATACCAGAAGTACGAAAAGAGGAAATATCAATCGTATTCTGAGCCTTTTTGTTCAATTCGGTGCTGATGAAAATATTTTGTATGAAGCACATCCGCACATCGGCACCAACAAACTTCCCGCCATTATAACGTTGATGCGTAAACTTATTATTGATTGTGGCGGCGAATTTCATTTTGACAAAAAAGTAGTTGATTTTATAATTGAAAGAAATAAAATAAAAGCAGTAAAAACTGCTGATGGAGATGAGTTGAATGGCGATTCTTTTATTCTTGCAACAGGACATTCTGCAAGAGATATTTTTATGTTATTGGATAAAAAAAATATAGAAATATCCGCAAAAGGATTTGCGCTGGGAGTAAGAGTAGAACATCCGCAGGAATTGATCAACAATATTCAATATGGAAGAAATAATACTGAAGAAAATTTATTACCTCCGGCTTCTTATAGCCTTGTAGAACAAGTGGAAGGCCGTGGTGTTTTTTCCTTTTGTATGTGCCCCGGGGGAATTATTGCTCCGGCATCTACCAATAAAAATGAACTGGTGGTAAATGGATGGAGCCCGTCCAAAAGAAATAATCCTTATGCAAATAGTGGTATGGTGGTGCAGGTAGAAACAGAAGATGTGGTAAAATATTTTTTGGAAAAAAGAAATGATTTTACAGAATATAAATCCACTTTGTTAATGATGGATTTTCAAAAAGAAATTGAAAATAAAGCTTTTGAATTGGGAGGAGGAAAAATGGTGGCCCCGGCTCAAAGAATGATAGATTTTACCGAAGGAAAATTCTCATCTTCCTTACCAAAATGTTCTTATTTGCCTGGAATTGAATCTGCTTTGTTAACAGATGTGTTGCCGCCATTTATTCAGCGGAGATTGAAAATTGCTTTACAATCTTTTGCAAAAAAAATGTCTTCAAAAAATAAGCATCATGGATATTTTACCAATGAAGCGGTTTTAGTAGCAATAGAAAGCCGCACTTCTTCGCCGGTAAGAATTCCGCGCGATGAAAAGCTTTTACATCATCCTCAAATCAAAAATTTATTTCCATGTGGAGAAGGGGCAGGATATGCAGGTGGCATTGTGAGCGCCGCTATGGATGGCGAAAGGGTAGCATTAGCCTGTAGTTCATAGTTCGCCAACTTTGTTAAGCTATGTATAATGCTGTTCAAATCAAATAGAAATCTTGAATATTTCTTTGTTTACTTTCACTAACTTGTTCATTTGCCGTTTATAAAAATGTTCAATAAAAAGTTAACAACCGTTAACCCTGTTTAATATCTTCGCAACACTTTTTCCGATAAAATATTTTTAAATAAAATCAGTAATGGACATACTTGAATTACAAAATTTAAAAAAATATTATGCCACCCAAAAAGCTGTGGACGATATTAGTTTCTCAATTCCGGAAGGAAGTATCTTTGGTTTATTGGGGCCTAATGGCGCAGGGAAAACCACTTTGCTTAGAATGATCACCGGGATTTTTTATCCGGATAGTGGCAATATTATTTTTGACGGGAAAAAATTAGACCCCGCAAATGATATTGCTAAAATAGGATACATGCCCGAAGAGAGGGGATTGTACAAAAAGATGAAAATCGGCGAACAGGCTTTGTATCTTGCTATGCTAAAGGGTTTGAGCAGAAAAGATGCTATGAAAAAAATAAAAGAATGGTTTGTGAAATTTGAAATGGAAAGTTGGTGGAATAAAAAAGTGAATGATTTAAGTAAAGGCATGGGGCAGAAATTGCAATTTGTTACCACAGTTCTTCATGATCCTAAATTGCTGATCTTAGATGAACCTTTTAGCGGGCTTGATCCTGTGAATACTAATATTATTAAAGATGAAATTTTTAAACTGGCGCAAAAAGGAACTACCATAATTTTTAGCACACACCGAATGGAACAGGTAGAAGAAATTTGCCAAAAAATTGTACTTGTAAATCAGGGAAAGAAAATATTAGACGGAAGTGTAAAGCAGGTTAAAGATGATTTTAAAGAACATCTTTTTAAAGTGGGATTCGATGCATTGCCTGAAACTATTAATAGTAATGCTTTTGAAATTGTTGATACAAAAGAAAATTCTTTTACAGTCAAAATAAAAGATGGGAATAAACCTTCGGATGTTTTGCAGGAATTATTAAATCATAAAGCCGGTATCATTTCTTTCAATGAAATATTACCCTCGCTTAATGAAATATTTATAAAAGTGGCGGGAACTAAAAACTAAGAACTTCGAACTACAAACTACAAAAATGAAAAAAATCTGGCTGGTAATTAAAAGAGAATACTTAACAAGAGTGAGAAACAGGACTTTCATTCTATCAACCATTTTGCTTCCTTTATTTTTTATAGGATTTATTTTTGCCTCTGCTTATTTTTCAGCAACCAGCACTGAAAATATAAAGGTAGCGGTATCGGATAGCAACGGAATTTTTAAAAATAGTTTCCAAAGTGGTAAAACCATTACTTATGAATATCTCTCCGATGTAAATGCTGAAAATTTTAAAGAAAAAGGATTTTCAGCTTTCTTAAAAATCCCAAAGGATTATAATTCTACCAGCGATTCAATCTCTTTAATTTCTACCAAACAGTTAGGAATGGACGCCGAAGATAAAATACAGGACCAGATAAATGATGCCATCAGAAACCAGGCTTTTTTAAAAAATAACATTGATAAAAAAATTCTTGATTCTATTAATAAACTAGACGAAGACAGAATGTATCACTTTCGCACCGTGGTGAAACAGGGCAACAAAACTGAGAAATCCAATTCAGCATTATCCTATGGAATTGGCTATGGAAGCGGATTTCTGATATACATTACTTTGTTTATTTATGGCGCAGCGGTGATGCGGGGCGTGATGGAAGAAAAAATGAACCGTATTGCAGAAGTGATTATTAGTTCAGTAAAACCATTTCAATTAATGTCGGGAAAAATCCTTGGGATAGCTGCTGTAGGCCTTACTCAATTATTAATATGGATTGTACTTATCGTCCTCCTATCAACAGTGACCACTTCATTCTTTTCTCCTGAAACCCTGCAACATGCTCAGGCTATGAATTCTTCTATGGGCGCAGCCGGGGAAAGCTCTGCTGCGATGAATTTTTTAAACGCAAAATCTACCTTTTTGTCGGCTAACTGGGGCTTGATTATACCGTGCTTCCTGTTCTATTTTGTAGGGGGATACCTTTTTTACGCATCATTATTTGCTGCAGTCGGAAGTGTGGTAAATGAAGATCCGCAGGAAGCTCAGTCATTAATGCTTCCGATAACTATGCCGATTATTTTATCATTTATTATTATGACTACTGCCGTAGGAAAACCCGATTCACCAATTGCCGTATGGGGAAGCATCATTCCGTTCTCTTCGCCAATTGTAATGATGGGGCGCATTCCATCGGGTAATGTTCCCGCATGGCAAATTATTGTTTCGATGTTGTCGCTGATAGCCGGATTTATACTTACAACTATGCTGGCTGCGAAAATTTACAGAACAGGAATTTTACTTTACGGCAAAAAAGTTACGTTTAAAGAAATGGGTAAATGGCTTTTTAGAAAATCATAAATCAAATAATTTCCTAAATATGTTGATTTAAAATCTGAGGAATTTGTCTACCTACCGGTAGGCAGGTTTGTTTACTGTGTGATTACCAAATCAATACTTTGATCTGATAAATGAAAAGCCTATTCACATCTTTTACAGGAACTCTATCAATTTTCTTAAGCAACTTTTCCCCTTTCAATACTGCCCAGCACTATAAGGTATTGTGCAAGCATGTAAGACGTCATTATAATCAAACCTGCATTTGGCAAAGGTTCTACAAACTTGTTATAGGCAAGCATGCTATCTGAAAAGAGAAAAAATGTAGCACCGTAAAAAATAATTTCAAAACTAAAGAGATTCACGCGGCCGAACCGGCTTACAGCCATTATTGCCATTATAGAAATAATGATTGCATAAATCAAAACCGGAATTTGCATGGCACCCAGATGTGGCTTCAGGTAAATAAAAAGACTAACGCAAAACGAAGCAAATACAATAACAGCTAATATAAAAAAAGGATTTTTTTTATGCGGCTTTAATAGGTAATCCAGAGTGAAGGCCCTTATGTAAAATATATGGCAAAGCAAAAACGCGATTAACCCTGATGTAAAAAATGATAAATTA
>DASSHD010000356.1:0-2811 GCA_035693085.1 Hanamia sp.
ACAGCAGAGTTTGTTACACTAAAAGATAAGTTTGGTTTTGAGATGGTAAAATCCAATCGCTTTAGTACAGGACAAATAGATAGTCAATGGACAGACCAAATTAAAACTGATTTTCTGGATTGGCTTAAAAAGCATCCTGAATTAGGAAAGATGACCAGAACTGATTTAGATAAAGTGATGAGCAAGAGAACCTGGTAATTGCAATCTGAATAAAACCGTTGCATAATATTCTTTCCTGTTACAAAAAGTATTCAAAATAATTAAGTAAGATATGTCCAAACCATTAGCTAAAAAACGCTGGTATCGTTTAATTCCGATAGTTTTTATTACCTACAGCCTTGCATATTTAGACAGGGCCAATTTCGGATTTGCACTGGCAGGCGGAATGGCTCACGATCTGAATATTACAGCAGCCATGTCCTCCTTACTCGGCTCGCTCTTTTTTCTTGGCTATTTCTTTTTTCAGATTCCCGGAGCTTTATATGCTGCCAACAAAAGTGCCAAGAGATTAATATTCTGGTCATTAATATTGTGGGGAATACTTGCTATGGCCACAGGCATGGTGCATAACATTACTTTATTGATTGTGATCCGGTTCATGTTAGGTGTGGTGGAAAGCGCTGTAATGCCATCCATGCTTATATTTTTAAGCAGGTGGTTTACCAAGGCCGAACGCTCAAGAGCCAATACTTTTCTTATTCTGGGCAACCCTGTTACCATTCTGTGGATGTCAATTCTTTCAGGCCACCTGGTAGGAACATTGGGGTGGCGTTGGATGTTTATCTTAGAAGGAGCCCCGGGAATCATTTGGGCATTCTTTTGGTGGTTCTTAGTAAACGACAAAGTGAAAGATGCCAAATGGCTGTCTGAATCCCAGAAAGATGATGTGGAAGAACAATTGGCATTGGAACAACAAAGTATCAAGCCGGTAAAGAACTATGCAGAAGCCTTTAAATCACGGGTTGTGGTTTTACTGTGCCTTCAATATGCGTTGTGGAGTATCGGGGTATATGGCTTTGTAATGTGGCTGCCCTCTATAATCAATGAGGCCCCCAACATGGATATAGAAACAACAGGGTGGTTGTCTTCAGTACCTTATATTCTGGCCATAATAGCAATGTTAGCCGCTTCATATTTTTCCGATAAGACCTTAAATAGAAAAGCATTTATCTGGCCTTTTCTTTTGGTTGGAGCGATTGCCTTTTACGGATCGTATCTCGTAGGCACCAGTAATTTCTGGCTATCGTTTACATTACTGGTAATAGCCGGAGGAGCCATGTACGCACCATACGGGCCTTTCTTTGCAATAATTACAGAAGTTTTACCCAAAAATGTATCAGGCGGTGCCATAGCCTTGATCAACAGCCTGGGAGCATTAGGATCTTTTATAGGAGCATACATAGTTGGTTATTTAAACGGCCTTACAGGAAACTTCAGTGCTTCCTATATTTTTATGGCGGGTTCTTTATTTCTTTCAGCTATATTAACGATGGTGGCTGTAAAAAGTCCTGTAAAGGGAAGGAGTATTAAAATGGGAAATACAGAGAATGTAGTTATTCCAACTGAGTAATATTTATTTCATAAACTTAAAGAATCAACTGAAAAAAATCATGATAAAAAAAGTAGTAACCCTTGGAGAAATAATGCTTCGTTTATCAACCCCTGGCTTTAAAAGATTTGTACAGGCTGATAGCCTTGATGTTACTTATGGTGGCGGAGAGGCCAATGTAGCTGCAGCTCTTTGTAATTATGGACTACAGGGAACATTTGTTTCCAAAGTGCCTGACAATGCAATAGGGCAATCTGCTATTAACCATTTAAGAAGGTATGGAGTAGATACTCAATTTATAGCAAAAGGTGGAAAGAGATTGGGAATTTATTTTTTAGAAACCGGTGCTTCCGCACGTGCTTCACAGGTCATTTATGATCGCGCCGATGCTGCTATTGCAGAAGCTGAAATTGCTGATTTTTATTTTGATAAAATATTTGAAGATGCTACCTGGTTCCACACCACAGGTATTACACCGGCGCTCAGTGATAAAGCCGCGACACTTACAGAAGCCGCGTTGAAAGCAGCCAAAGCAAAAGGCATTACTACCAGTATTGATCTGAATTACCGTAAAAAATTATGGAGCAAAGAAAAAGCAAAAGAAGTAATGACTAAACTTTGCAAATATGTAGATGTCTGCATCGGCAATGAAGAAGATGCAGAAACCACATTAGGATTCAAAAGCAAAGGGACTGATGTTACCAAAGGTGAACTAAATCTGGATGGTTACAAAGACGTATTTCAGCAAATGAAAGAAAAGTTTGGATTTAAATACATCGCTTCCACTTTGAGAGAAAGCTACAGTGCCTCTGACAATGGATGGAGCGCTTTAGTATATAACGGGACAGATTTTTATCATTCCAAAAAATATGAAGTACGCATTATAGATCGCGTTGGTAGCGGCGATTCATTTGCCAGTGGATTTATATTTGGATTGGTAACAGGAATGGAAATGAAAGATGCAGCAGAATTTGGCGTAGCCGCTTCTGCCCTCAAACACACCATACCTGGCGATATTAATCATGCTACCCTGAGTGAAGTAAAAGGATTAATGAAAGGTGATGCAAGTGGAAGGGTTCAGAGGTAAATTAACTATCTGAATAATTTAAAAGTGTTTATACTAATTCTACTTTGACAAACTTAAAAATAAGTTCTTTGAATATTTGTTGATTGTTTTTTTTGAATTTAAATTTGGCACTGGCAGCAAACTAAAATTTTTCAAATCTTTCAAAACAACATGGCAGCAAATCAACACCAGCCGA
>DASSHD010000357.1:0-7545 GCA_035693085.1 Hanamia sp.
ACAAAAACAAATTCAAATGAAAAAATTATTATCATCGTTTTCGCTCGTTTTTTTTACACAAATCTTTTTCGTTTTTACTATAGCTGCACAGGATACGATTACCCCTGCTACCGCATTGCAGCATTATCTACATAAGGCTGACCCTGCTTATCAATGGGAAATAAAAGATTCGTTTGAAATGGATGGCGTAAAAGGATACGACCTGTTATTAACTTCTCAAAAGTGGAGGCAATATACCTGGCGGCATCAACTAACTATACTATCACCAAAAGAAAATAATTACGATGGAGCGTTATTATTTATTACAGGCGGATCAGATAAAAATGAACAGCCTAACTGGAACAAACGGGATGATAAACTTACTAAAATGTTTGTTTCACTAGCTGAAAAAAATAAAGCGATTATAGCTATAATACGGCAGGTGCCCAACCAACCATTGTATGACAGTTTAAAGGAGGACGCGTTGATCTCTTATACACTTCATCAGTTCAAAGAAGATAACGATTACACATGGCCGTTACTTTTTCCAATGGTTAAAAGTGCAGTAAAGGCGATGGATGCTGTACAGGAATTTTCAAATAAAAATCTACAGCATCCTATCAACAGGTTTGTAATTTCAGGCGCTTCCAAACGCGGCTGGACTACATGGCTTACCGGCGCCAGCGACCCAAGAGTACAGGCAATCGGACCTATGGTAATTGATATTTTGAATATGCCGGTAAATCTTAAACACCAACTTGATGCTTATGGAAAATATAGTGTGGAGATTGAAGATTATGTAAAGCTGGGTATCGTGCAGGGAATGGGTACAGAAAACGGGCATGCTTTAGTGACGATGATAGATCCTTATTCATATAGAGATAAGTTGACAATGCCGAAGATGTTGTTTATGGGCACTAACGACCCATATTGGGTGATTGACAATGTAAAGAATTATCTAAAAGATATACCCGGTGATAACCTGTTGCATTATGTTCCAAATGCTGGGCATGGCCTCGGTGACGGTAAGTCTGCTTTTTCGGCATTAAGCGCATTTTTCGGCATTGCGATGAAGCATGGAACTTATCCTCTTTGTAAGTGGAAAACTTCCGAAAACAAAAAAGGTGTAAAACTTACCGTGGCAGCTTCGAAGGACATTTTACTGGGCGCCACTTTATGGTATGCAAATTCAGATGACAAAGATTTCAGAAATGAGCAATGGCAAAGCAGAGATCTCCATACCAGCCACAAAGCAAAAATTAAAACATCCGAACCCTTTCCAGCTAAAGGTTACCGGGCTTTCTATCTGGACCTTAAATACAAGGATGCAAATGGTGGAGATTATACAGTGAGCACTCGCGCATTTATGGTCGATGGTAATAAAATTTTATAAAGTTTCAATTAGCAATCTTCGATATTTATTCGTTTACTGTGCCCGGCAAGAACAATTTCATTTCTTGCCGGGCATTTTATTTGAGAGAAAAACTAGTGCATCGTTTTGCTTATTCTATTTACTTTTTACTAAAGGCAATGACTTGTTTTGTAATTTTTTCCAGCGGGCACAAAAGTTTTTGAAAACAGGAATCATGAATAATTGTTTATTTACTGTGCATGAGAGAAGAATGCCTACTGTCTTGTCAGTCACGTTGTTTAAAAAAAATATCCGGAAGTATCTTTTGATTTGAAATGGTTCAGAAATATTATCAATGCGTTAGTATCAATCAGCAATTTTATTTACATACTTAGGCTTAAGTACCGTAAGTACTAAAATAATAGCAGCCAGTACCACAATGCCAAGGATAGAAAAATCTCTGCCCAGGGTACCTGAATCTGCTGATTCGCCTAGTAATCTTGTTATGAATGCTCCTGCTGATATTCCAACCAGGTTCATTAAGCCATAGCCTGTAGCACGATGACGGGGTGATGCAAACTGACAGAGAATAGGCATATTGTTCACATCAAACATGCCGAAGCCAAAGCCAAAACCGATTGCACCAATGACAATTGGTACAATACTTCCACCCAAACCAATTAATAATAACGACGGTATAGTTAACCCTAAGCCAATAACTCCGGTATAAATTCTTCCCCGCAAATTGCGCTGAACCCATCTGTCGGAAACGATTCCGCCAATTAACACGCCCACCAATGAAGAGAGAGATAAAGTTATTGTTGCAATGGGCCCGGCATAGTCCATATTAATATTCAGGGATGTGGATATAAGTGTTGGCAGCCAATTCTTAGCTGCCCATCCCGGAAAGCTTGGTGCTGCAAAATAAAATAAGATTACCCAGAAACTTATAGTTTTCAATAAGGTTCCCATACCCTTGAAGGCTGACCCAAACTCTTGAAAAAAAGTTTGATCGGGATGTTTTACATCCTGATCATCGCGCTTTTCTTTTAAAAAGAATATTAAAATTAAACTATAAGCAATACCAATGAACCCAAATACATGAAAAGTTGTTTCCCATGAAAAATTAGTTGCAAAAATGGCACCGAACCCTCCGAAAGCCTGACCCAGATAAATTCCGGTCATGTGGATTCCAACAGCCAAAGACCTGGTTTTTCCCTCATGGTAATCTGCGATCATAGCCAAACCTGCTGGCATATAAAAAGCCTCGCTAATCCCCATGATGCCCCGTAAAATATACAGGTGATTAAAATTAGTGGAGAATCCCATCAACATTGTGACGGCAGACCATACAAACAAGCTGCCTACTATTAACCATTTTCTGTTTATTCTATCTGCTATTAAACCTGAAACCGGACTCATCAAAGCGTATATCCAAAGAAAAATCGCCATCAGTCTGCCAAAGTTTGCAGCGCTTTCCAACTCAGCGAAAGTTGTCATCATAGATGGCTTCATGGTAGCGAGCATTTGACGATCCATATAATTCAATAGCGCTACACCCCACAAAAGCATAACAACTATCCATGGATAAATTTTCTTATTTTTCATAATGTTTATCTTTCAAATCTGTTCTCTGTTTGCCTGAATTTTGATATATGAATACCGAAGTAAGAACAGCTTAATAGTTGATGGTTGCTTTAGCAAGAATCCCGGGTTTTTTGTGATCCTACTGTTTTTTTATTGTTTAAAATAACACTGCATTTTTCAATATCCAATCCTCCGTTGCCATCCAATAAGCAATTTTTTTTCGGTTATAGGTGTACGTTACTGCAATGGTATCATTAAAACTAATAATGGCAGGATAAGAAAATTCTTCATCGGGTTTACCATTTTCGAGGTCTATTTTCTTAGGCCAGGTTTTCCCGTTATCAAATGAGATAGCAAGCGCCAGTTTGCCTCTGGATCCCCAGTCTTTAGTGGTTGGATTATAGGCTAATACCAATGTGCCATCTTTAAGTTTTGCTACATCAATACCGCTGTTGGGATTGGGCAAAGAAGTCTTGTAAACAGGCGACCAGGTTTTACCATAATCTTTGGAATCACTACGGCATATTACCCCGGATGAACTTCTTAGTAGCGCATGAACCTGGCCTGGTGCAGATTCCCAAAGTGTCGGTTGTATGATTCCTTTTCCTTTTATTTCATTACGATCAATTTGGAGATACGGCGTAGCCATCCATGTCTTACCTTCATCATCACTTCGGTCGAAAAAAGCATTCCATAATCCTTGTTCATTGGAAGCGCCAGCGAGCCATGTTCCATCTGATAATACAATTATTTTATTTCTTACAGGCCCACGCCCGCCATGATCCCCTTTTACTAACTCTTTTGCTTCTGACCAGGTTTCGCCTTCATCATCTGAAGTTTTTACCCAGGTTTCCCATTGCGAAATTTCTTTTCCTACTTTGAAGAAAAGAAAAATTTTCCCCTTTGGCGATTGGAATAAAACCGGGTTCCAATGTGGTTCGTTATTAATTTTTGCTACTTCAAATGTTTTACCCCAGGCGCCGGGCTTTCCTTTAGTCATCCATATACCAACGTCATCATTTTTTTCTTTTGTTCCGCCAAACCATGCTGCAATGAAATCTCCATTTTTCAAATGAATGATAGTGGATGCGTGGCATTCAGGGTAGGGCTGATCATCTCCGAAAAGAAATCCTTTAAGAGGAAGAGAATCCAATTGGTTGGAAGCTTTCATTTTCTCAATATAAGAAGATTTTGAAAAACAATTAAATAGTATGAAGAAGGCAAAAAAAAGAAGGCTTACTTTCTTTAAGTTAATCGTTTTTTTCATTTTATAAAATTTCGGTTGTGTATTGTAATTGATAGTAGTCTCAATTGTAAAACGTGGAATTATCGATCCTACTATTATTTCTGCCAGTGCAAAAGGCTCCGAAAAATACTCTATTTTTTTAGCTTCGGGAATTTTTTGAACACTTATGATAAGATGGTACAATTGATGGATAAGATAAGTTAAAGAGCGCCCTTGTTAGTGCTTTATTTTTGTAAGAAGTAAAACAATTACCAGGCTCTTTATGGAAAACGCAGACCAATAAAAACAGGTCTTGTATCAGATGATTTACCTAACCGGGCATTTGTAATTTATTCAAAGGCTATAAAAAAATATTATTAAATGAAAGAAAATGCTCAACGGAAGTTCATCCCTGTTATGTTGACTCCTTTTAAAGAGAATGGGAAAATTGATTTTGATGGCCTTACCAAACTGACAGAATTATATTTACAGGCAGGTGTGAAAGGATTATTTGCCAATTGCCAGTCCAGTGAAATGTTTCAATTAAGCAATGAAGAAAGATTGCAGATTGTAAAGCATACCATAAAAGTTGCAGACGGGAAAGTACCTGTGGTAGCAGTTGGCAACTTTGGAACGACAATCGCCGAACAGGCAGATTTTATTTCTAAAATTCATGATACCGGTGTCAAGGCCGTTATTATAGTTACGAGCCTTATCGCTGATGAAAATGAAAGCAATGAAGTTTTTGACAAGAGAATTTTTGAGTTGTTCAATCTTACTGGAAAAATCCCTCTTGGATTTTACGAATGCCCCGAGCCATATAAAAGAGTGCTGACAGCAGAACAACTCGAAAAGTTTGTAGCTACCGGCAGAATAATTTATCACAAAGACACTTGTCTTGATTTAGAACTGATAAAAGATAAATTAGAAGCAACACATAATTTTAGTTCGTTCGGATTATATGACGCTTATGCAGTAAATGCTGTAGCCTCCTTAGAAGCGGGTGCAGCGGGGCTTTCGTGCATCCAGGGTAATTTTTTTCCTGAGCTGATTGTATGGTTATGCGACCACTTTGACGATGTCAATGTTAATGGAAGTGTAATCAAAGTGCAGCAGTTTTTAACTGACCACATGGAAGTGATCCATCACGCCTATCCTATTGTCGCAAAATATTATCTTCAAAAACGTGGAATAAATATTTCTACTTTTACACGAACTCACACTGAAACTTTTACTTCCGAAGTAAAGGATAAAGTAGATCGCCTTTATGATGAATATCATATTTTGAAAAAGCAAATGGAATATGAATTTAATTTACAATAACGGGCTACATCATGAATATTAAATTCTGTTTGATGTTTTTTGTATGCAGTACAATTTTGCAGGCATACAGCCAGTCTCCATTTTTATCTGAAAAAAAATTTACAGTAATGCAACTCACTCATGATAATGGATGACATACCATTCACAATACGGAATGTTTTCGCCCGATGACCAATGGATCGTATATGATACCCGCAACAATGATACAATGATTGCAAGTACCGGAAACATTTCTATGGTAAATACACAAACCGGTGAAACACGCGAACTCTATCACACGAAGCATCAAACTCTTTGTGGACAGGGCGTAGGAGCAGCTACTTTTTCACCGGTAGCTAATCGTGTTATATTTATTCAGAACAAGTGACCGGATCGGTAGTTTGGTCAAATCATGGTTCCATGCTTGCTTTTAATAAGTATGTAAAAGATAAAATAACAGGGCAATTATTTTTGCAGATATTTATAATAAAAGACAGTTTACCATAATTTTCTGTGTAAAGAAGAGAAAAATATTTTTATAAAAATCACAAAGGCTTTATTCAAATAAAGATAAACTTTCGTTTAATTTCTCAGTCATCAGGTATTCTCTTTTATAAGTTAAAGGAGTTACTCCAATTACTTTTTTAAATTGCCTGTAAAAATTAGAGATATTATAAAACCCACATTTGTCCGCTATCTGGTCAACAGACATTTTATCTTCTATTAAAAAATGGCAGGCATGGTTAATACGAATCTCGGTAAGAAAATCATAGTAGGTTTTGTTAGTCATTAATTTAAAATAACGACAAAATGAAGTGGCAGTAAGATTACTAATCGCTGCAATTTGTTCCAGGGTGATAGGTTGCGAATAGTTAGCCATTGTATAGCTGCATACGATGTTTAATCGCTCTGTTTCATATTTATCAGATTGATAAAAATTCTGTTCCCTGGTAATTTGGTAGTAATCTTTTGTCTCTGATAAAATTTTAAGAATAGAAAGTAAAGCAATCAGGCGGTCAAGATTTTCTGCTTTTGAGGCAGCTTCGATTAATGGAATAAGTTTATCGCGGGTTTTATTAATAATCACCATTCCGCTTTTTGCCTTTTCAAAAAGTAAAGGCAGAAGACGGGCTTCCGGTAATAATAACATATCGTTTCCCATAAAATTTGATGAAAAATGAAGGACAACTGCTTCAACGCCATATTCGGAAATATCCAGCGAAGCATCTTCTCTGCAATGCCATTTATGCGGCAAGTTTTCACCCAGCAGGAGAATCTCACCATCTGAAAAGTTGCTAATGTTATCACCAATAAAGCGAACACCTTCCCCTTTGATGAGATAATGCAATTCCAGTTCAGGATGATAGTGCCATAATGATCCGAAGGATGAATCACGGCGAACGCTGAATGATGATTCTAATTGCAGTGGCACTTTGTGGAAATGTGGTTTCATAATTGCAGAGAATTAGAGTTATGAATTTTGGTTCTTTAAAAATAGGAATAAAAAACTGTTTCATCAATTTTTTTTTGCAGATTGTTTGAGATAAAAATTATTGGGTTATAGTAAACAAAGAAATAAAGCAAGTTTGTATTTTTATTTTTCTAAAAACTGACTTTGGTGAAAAATGATAAAAATCTTAACCCTGATTGAAGAGAAGGCCGGAGTTCTGAGAAGGAAAATGAAAATTCTCTTTATTTCTTTATTTACTGTGTGCGCTTTCAGAGTTGGCAACTTTCGAGAGTTTGGCAACCCTGCTTTATAAAACCCTGATTCAGGAAGTATGAAAAATTATTAAAACAATTTCTTATTTTGTGAGATAACGGATTGTCTTTATGCCTTTAAGCTGGAATGAAATAAAATCGCGTGCAGTAACTTTTACCAATAAATGGAAAGATGAAGTAAACGAACATGCAGAAGCTAAAAGTTTCTGGGATGATTTTTTTAATGTATTCGGCATCTCGCGCCGCAGGGTGGCTACGTTTGAGCAACAGGTAAAAAAGGTAGATGACAGAAAGGGTTTTATAGACCTCCTTTGGAAAGGCGTAATTCTTATCGAACATAAAAGCCGCGGCAAAGATTTAGTGAAAGCTTATCAACAGG
>DASSHD010000358.1:0-3832 GCA_035693085.1 Hanamia sp.
CTTTGAAACATATAAAAGAAAAAGCCAGGAGGCTATTTAAAAAAATTACTTAAATAGATTTTTTCTCTTACCACAAATTCATTTTCACTATCAATCTACCAAAAGATATAAGACAAATTTTATACCAATTTTAATTTATGAACGGCTAAAATTTAGCCATGTGAATAAGTTTGTTTTGCAGCATTTGGAGATTCAATTATTATTGTGGTATGAGAGATGCCCTAAAGAACTGTTTCAGCAATCAAATTACTTTAGAAGATAACAGTCAGTTTTATTACACAATTAGCACTTACGAATTGACCAATGCATTGGGCAATATTATTGCTGTTTTACAGGAATATAATTTTACAAAAAAAGATGATAATAACGGGCAATTTTCCTGCAAATTATACAGGACAAAAGAAGGCAACTGGTATGATATTGAAGTGGCAGAAATAGCTACTGAAAAAGCTATTTTAAGATTGCTAAAATCAGCTATTGATGCAAAAGAAAATGAAACAATTTTAAAGTAATTCTATTGAAATATCGGACGATATCTGGTCTTTTTTGCAAGTGACACAAGCCTCCGGGAGTTATATATCAATACGCATTTATTAACTATACCAATCTAGGGTTGCGTTATTTCTGCCGCAAAATGGTTTCATGAAAATGCAGATGTTTTGAAGGATGTACATTGGATTGGAAGCGGTCCGGCAAAGGGGAAGTGTATGGTTGTATCGCCTGGAATGCACGCGAAGGTTTATTCTCATTAAGAAATCCATCGCCGGTTAAAAAACTTCTCAGGTAAGTCTTAAGAACATCTTCCAATTGCTTGAGCGTTCGATTACTTCATTTAAATTATAAAATGCGATTACACCCAATGAACAACCATCTATGAAGGAGATGCAGTCTGCAAAGACTTTTAGCATTACATTGAAGCCTTATACATTAAGGGTTGAAGAGGCTATTCCCGTAGGAAAATAAAAAAAAGCAGACACCCTTATTTTTTTTCATTTGCAAATTGTGCAAGAACCTGGCTGGGCGTTTTTTTCTTTACTTTCATAAATTGCTTGTTGAAGTTAGAAATATTTTCAAAACCACTTTCATAGGCAGCCTCGGAAATATTGTAGGTCTCTGAATAAAGCATTTTACAGGCATATCCTATCCTGATCTCATTAATATATTGAACCAATGATTTATTCGTTCTTTTTTTAAAAAACCTGCAAAAAGATGTCTTAGTCATATTTACTTCAGAAGCCAGAAGATCTATCGAAATCTGCTCTTTGAAATTGGCCATAATATACTTGTAGATTTTATACATTTTCTGATCCTGATCTTCTTCAATAGAGTCAATAAAACTCTGGCTGGAGAGATATTCCTGTTCTTCTGAATAGGCCATAATTTCAAGAATAGAAAACAGTATATTGATCCTCTCTATTCCCTTAGCCTGGATGATACTAGACAATTTTTCTTTCACTTTTTTCTGAGCGATAGGGTCATTGAATTTGATGCCTCTTTTAGATTGTTCCAGGATATGGAAGATAATCTTAGCCTCAGGAATTTTATAGAAGTCACCCCCTGGAAAATCCTTTCTGAAATGGATTGACGTACTTTTAGTAAGAAAGTCTGGTGTTTCTTTTATGCTGCTTCTATATTCATGGGGAAGATTAGGACCTATCAGGATAAGGTCATTTTTCTCATAATTAGTTACGTAGTCGCCTACAAAAAGTACACCTTTGCCTTCATCAATCGCAGTAAGTTCGCACTCCGGATGGTAATGCCATGGGTTGTGACTGTATGGATTGCCATTGGTCCAGGCTTTAAATGATTCCGTAGTTGTTTCAACATGTCTCATTAAGATTGGCTTCATCAATTTTGTTTTATTGTTTTTTTTAAATATACCAATCAGGGGAAATATAGCATTATATTTTGCCTGTTTTGCATTATTCTGTACATATTGAAGATACTAATTTTGGTAAACAAAAACATCCACTTAAGTTTTATTTTTCAAAATTAACTAAATGCATATTATTATGAAAGGGAAACTCTATTTAAACTTTATCCTAATAAGGCAACAGCCTTTATTCCCACGATCCTCCCCGAAACATTGGAAACGACGAGTTGGATTGATGAAGCTTACTTTTTCCATATAGAATAGATAGAAATGAAATGAATAAGAATCCAAAATTGATTCAGAATCCTGGTTATAATTAATGAACTGATTTTTTTATAAATATTTAATGACTAAGGAAAGTAAAGTGATCTTTCTTTGTACAAAAAATTATTGTGAATAATACGAATATTTTTGAACATAAAACGATGAGTACGGTAACGAAAAGGTTGCTCCCTTTTCTGATGCTACTCTACCTGATTGCTTATCTGGATCGTTCCAATATATCAGTGGCGGCATTGCAAATGAATGCAGACCTTGGATTAACCGCACAAATGTATGGACTTGGTGCAGGGTTATTTTATGTAACCTATGTAATTTTTGAAATTCCCAGCAACGTGATTTTAACTAGAGTAGGTGCACGTCGTTGGATTGCCCGTATCATGGTCACATGGGGAATGGTAGCTATGGGGATGGCTTTCATTAAAACTCCCGGCCAGTTATATGGAATGCGCCTTTTATTGGGAACAGCCGAGGCTGGCTTTACTCCTGGAATAATATATTATCTGAGCCAATGGTTTCCTTCGTCTAATCGCGCAAAGGCTATGTCCTACTTTTATATTGCCGCAGCACTTGCATCAGTTATAGGTTTGCCTCTTTCTGGGGCTTTGTTGGAATTACACGGCTTTATGGGATTTTCAGGATGGCGTTGGCTCTACTTAATCGAAGGAATACCGGCTTTCATATTAGGCTTTGTTGTATTAAAATACCTTCCAGATAAAATTCATGATGCAAAATGGTTGATGGCTGATCAAAAGAAGTGGCTATCAGATAAAATTACTTTAGAATCGAAAGAGAGTGCTTCAAAAAAGGAAGGTGCCTGGTATTCTATTTTTTCGGATAGTAAAGTTTGGCTTTTGAGTTTATTCTGGCTTTTGCAGGCTTTTGGTACGATAGGAGTTACCTTATTTCTGCCACAAATTCTAAAAGGTCTCTCCGGCGGGACAGACTTTATGATAAGTCTATTATCGGCTTTGCCTTTTTTATTTGCTTGTATATTCATGTATTTCAACAGCAAAAATTCAGATGCAAGACATGAACGACGTTATCATCTGGGTATTCCTTTATTGATTTCCGGATTTTTATTGATCGTGAGTATTTATACCGGAACGACCATTACTTATATCTTACTCGTTGCCTCTGTAGCGTTGAATTGGGCTGTTACACCAGTGTTTTGGGCGGTAACCACTGAATATCTTGCCAGTGGAACTGTTGCAGCAGGGGCGATTGCAATGATAAATGCTATGGCTAATATTGCAGGGGCTGTTTTACCCTATTTTATGGGATATTTGAGAGATATAACAGGAAACTATAATTATGCACTATGGATCGTGGGTATTGCACTCATTATCGGAGGCTTTCTCGGTATGTCTTTAGCACAAAAAACAGCAGTAAAAAAGTTTAGTTTAGTAATTAAATGAGTACAAAATGAATCATTACCAACAAAAATTCAGTTTCCCTTTGAGATTAATTATGATAATATCTTTTATTTTGATTTTTTCTTTCAAAGGAAACTGTCAGCATAAAGCTGTTGAAATTCGCCAATTTTCTGTCAGTAATGAATTCCATTTGCAGGGAGTAGCCGTTGATAACAATTATTTTTATACAATTTCCAATTCCATTATCAGCAAGCAGCGTAAATCGGACGGGAGCTTTGTTTCAATTTGGGATGGATCAAAGGCA
>DASSHD010000359.1:0-6994 GCA_035693085.1 Hanamia sp.
TGTGCTTGCCTTTACCCATGATTGCTTTTAATTCCTGCCGTTCGGCATCAGTTAATGTTACTTTATAATGTACCATCGTCTTTTTGGATGGTAAAGATAGGTTATTTTAACAGACATTATCTATTTGACATGACACTAGGAGTGATTGTATTAATCATTGTGGTAAAACTTATTTTGTGGCTTATAAAGAAAAGTATCAATAGCGCTTCCCGTATTGAGGTATCAAAAAAATATGCAGTTTACAATTTAATAAAATACATAATCATCGTCTTTTCCATTATTGCAGGGTTTCAAATATTGGGATTTAATTTCACCCTGTTACTTGGTGGCGCAGCCGCACTGCTGGTGGGTGTTGGCCTGGGATTGCAAAATATTTTCAGCGATTTTATTTCCGGCATTCTTTTATTGGTAGAATCCAAAATTAAAATAAATGACATCGTGGAAGTTGACGGTCTGTTGTGCCGGGTGTCTGACATTAATCTCAGGACCACTACTGTACTTGGCCGTGATGATAAATACATCATATTGCCCAATTCATTGTTAACTAAAAACAACATCGTCAACTGGACTTATGGAGATATTGCTTCCCGCTTTTTTGTATCAGTAGGAGTGGGATATACTTCTGATATAGTGCTGGTAAAGAAACTGCTGCAGGAAATTATTGACAATCAACCTGGCGCTTTACAATCGCCCAAACCTTTCGTCCGCTTCGCAGATTTTGCAGATTCTTATTTGTTGTTTTCAGTTTATTTCTGGTCGGAAGATGTATATGGCGTTGAAAATATCAAAAGTGAAATACGAACAAAAATATTTGAAAAATTCAATGAAAATAATATTGATATTCCTTTACCACAAAGAGTGTTGCACATTAATAAATAGATCAGGTATGAAAAAATCATAAACTTATTGTCATACCCCGAAACAGGTTGAATTGGAATCATCTCTATTTCTATTTAAAATTATCTGAATTCTTACCAGGTCTTTGCAAAAAATTTCCTCAAAATAAGGGATAATGGCAACCGTTACCTATTCATATCTATTTCACTTATTTAAGTAAAAAAACTATCCATAAATGGTAGTCTTTTTTACATATATTGCTGATAAAATTAAATACCTTGATAAAAATGATTTTTTATTTATTTGCTTGTTTACTGGTAAATATCAATTATGCTCCACAATCACACTTTTCGCTTGAAACAATGGCGCTGACAATGAATTCAAAGATATTTGCTGCAGGTGTTGGCATCTCAGGTATGCATCACCTGCCTCCTGATTTGCACGAATTTAAAAACGAACAGACGCCGGATTTTGAATTGGCTAAAAAATTAACATGGGAATCTTCACCTGATGATAATTTATTAAGAGGGAAAATTATCTGTATAGATCCCGGTCATGGTGGTACTGCATCAACTGATCATTATAGAGTTGGATCTGGCGGAGAAAGAGAAGAATGGATCAACCTGAGAGTAGCGCAGTTATTAAAAAAGGAACTTGAAAAAAAAGGCGCAAAAGTTATCATGACCCGCACGGAAGATGTATTTGTTCCATTGAATGAGCGCGCAAAAATACCAAGTGACAACAAAGCAGATGTATTTATTTCCATTCATCACAATGCCACAGCTGATACTTCAGTAAATTTTCCAATCATTTATTTTCATGGCGCTGCTTCTGAAAACCTCGCCGGTGTGGCTTTAGGAAAGGATGTAGCTTTCTCTCTTGAAAAATATTTTTACAAAAAGGAAATACCGGAAAGCCTGAATTCCGATTATACGATTTTCCCTTCCAATGGCGCAGCGGTATTGCGAAATACTTACGGCATTCCTGCTGTGTTGGGAGAAGCGTCTTTCTTTACCAATCCTTCAGAGGAGCAAAGATTGAAACAGGAAGAATACAATTCGCAGGAAGCAAAAGCATATCTTAAAGCATTGGAATTATTTTTTCATAATCCAATTCCTGTTATCAAACCAATTCAAATACCCCAGAGTATAGTACCCTTTAAAGTTTTTGGAGAAGCAGACAGAATGAATAAAACAGCGCTTGACTGGAAAAAGAATTTTGAGGACGGGGAAAAACTGATGAATAGTAACGATACAAACGATTTGAGAAAAGCATTAAATTTATTCATGCTTTCAGCAAAATCATTTCCTGATTCTTATGCCGCAAGAGCCTGTCATTTAAATAGGGCAACTTTATTAGAGAAATTAAATGAACCTGAAAAAGCAAAAGAAGAAAGAAAAAGAGTTCAGGAATTTTATGTGAATTTGAAATAAAAAATTAAAATAAAAAATGAGATTAAAAGTTTGTTTACTGAAATTAAATTAAAACTATGATAGTGCTATTTTCAATTTTAATAACCACTTTTGGAATGCAAAACCAACCTTTTCATCATCCTATAGATACTGCCCAAATGCGTAAAGACATCATGGCCGAGTTTGCGACACAACCCACCGGCACTTTCGCTGTTGCTTTTGAAGACCTGGCAACAGGCGAACAATTTTTAATGAATGCTCATGAAAGTTTTCATGCGGCAAGTACCATCAAAACTGCCTATTTGATAGAAACATTTAAACAGGCATCAGAGCACAAATTTTCTCTCTCTGATTCCATTCTGATTCACAATGATTTTAAAAGTATTGTTGACGGAAGTATTTATCATTTGGATTCAACGGATGATAGTGAAACAGATTTGTACAAAAGAATAGGAGAGAAGGAAACGATTTATAATTTATTGTTCCGGATGATTACCGAAAGCAGTAATTTTTCCACCAACCTGATTGTGGATTTGATAGGCGCTAAAAATGCAAAGCAAACCATGCGCTCCATTGGTGCGAAAGAGATACAGCCTTTGAGAGGCGTGGAAGATAATAAAGCGTATGATTTAGGGATGAACAATAAAGTTACCGCGTATGATTTAATGATTATTTTCGATCATCTTGCAAAAGGAACGGTAGTGAATAAAAAAGCATGTAAGGCAATGATCAATATTTTGATGCATCAACAACTAAGAGAAAAAATTCCGGCGAAACTTCCGGCGGATGTGAAGGTGGCAAATAAAACCGGTTCCATAGAAAAGATATCGCATGACTCAGGAATTGTTTTTTTACCTGGTGGAAGGAAATATGTGGTAGTATTATTATCCCGCGGTGTTGAAGATGAAAAATCCGTGAATGCAACGCTGGCCAATGTTTCCAGAATTATTTATGATCACTTCGTAAATGATAAATAAAAAGATACGGAAGCTGTGTTACAAGGTTGCCAACCTTTAAAAAGATTATTTACAAGAAAAACTCAGCCTGAAAGGTTGACAATCTTAATCCATAAGAAAAAATAAAAACTTAAAAAATATGAACATGTCGGCTTACAAAAAAGGCACAGAATCAGTTTGGGCAGGCGAAGACGGTGAATTCTCTGACGGAGCAATCATATCACCAATTGTAAAAAGTGTAACGTTTGCTTACAAAGATTTAGATGAATGGCACAATGTTTCTCTTGGAAAATCGGAAGGATATATTTACAGCCGTAATACGAATCCAACTGTGCATGTATTGGAGGAAAAAATCCGCGTTCTTGAAGGTGCAGAAGCCGCCACTTCATTTGCGACCGGCATGGGTGCTATCAGCAATACGTTATTTACATTTCTTACTCCGGGTAAAAGAGTTGTTTCCATCAAAGATACTTATGGTGGCACCAGTAAAATATTTCTTGATTTTTTACCTTCGTATAATGTAGATGTACAACTTTGTGATACAACCAATCATGAACAATTGGAAATGGAAATTGCAAAAGGTTGTGATTTGGTTTACTTAGAAACACCTACCAATCCTACTTTAAAAATTATTGATATTAAAAGATTATCTGCTGCCGCAAAAAAAGTGGGAGCTATCGTAATTGTAGATAACACTTTCGCAAGCCCTATCAATCAAAACCCACTTCAGTTGGGCGCTGATTTGGTAATTCACAGTGCCACTAAATTTCTTTGCGGACATTCTGATGCAATGGGAGGTGTACTTGCAGGAAAAAAAGAGCTGGTTAAGAAAGTTTTTCAGTTCAGGGAAATTAACGGAGCAAGTTTACAGGCCGATCCTGCTTACCTGATTGCCCGCGGGATGAAAACGCTGGAACTTCGTGTAGAGCGGCAGAATGCCTCAGCATTAAAAATTGCTCAATATTTGAAAGCGCATTCAAAAATTGCTGATGTTTTTTATCCCGGATTAGAAACACATCCGGGACATGCAATTGCTAGAGAGCAAATGCGCGGATTTGGTGGTGTATTAAGTTTTTCTTTGGATGGGAATTATGATATGGTAAAGAAATTTTTGACTCATTTAAAATTGGTTCACCTCGCTGCAAGCTTAGGCTCTGTGGGCACTTTGGCCGGCCCGCCAAGAACTACAAGTCATGTAGAGCTTACAGAAGAACAAAGAAAACTGCTGGGCATTCCGGAAAGCCTCATTCGCTATTCTGTTGGAATAGAAAACGTGGAAGACCTCCTGGAAGATTTGGAACAGGGATTGGATTCTTTGTAATTTAAATACTGTACCAACAAACAATGTGAATTCTTTTTTAAATAAAGATGCCAACTTTCCAAAAGTTGGCATCTCTATTATTACAGTAAAGCAATAAATAATTCTTATTCCTATTTTAGTTCCAGAGAAATGGTTTCTTTCTCCACATTCCATCCACTCAGCGCCAATTGCACATCCCCATCTTTTATAGTTGTATTTGGAATACTTACGTTTACTGTTGTTGATTCATTTGGCGATAAAGAAAAATAATTATCAGACCAGAAACTGGGCAATATTTCTTTTCCTTTTTTTATGATTTGTGGATTGATGAAAAATGCAATACGATTAGTTGTGTTGGTAAACTGAATTGTCCATTTTGTTTCATTTTTTCCTTTTTCTTTTTGTAATATGGTTGCTTTCAATTTCGCAGCAGTCATGCCTTTTAGCGATTTGAAATTATGTTCCGGAGCAAACCAGTAAACATTATGCGAAATAGTTTTTCCCAATGAATTTTCGAGATTCAAAACAACGAAAGAAATTCCTTTTTCTTTTGATAAAACATTCGCCAAAGAAACTGATTCTTTAACGTCTGTTGCTGTTAAAGAAATGGATTGATTCTTACTGAATAATAATTTACTATTCAGGTCATAAACTTCAACGTTTGCCGTTAGATTATTTTGAATTTTATAAGTACGATTGATAATTGCTACAACAGAATCATCCAGGTTTAATTGAATATGCACTGGTTCTACTGCTCTTTGCATAAAATAATAACCGGCATTTGGATTGAGATACCAATCATAGACTTGCCAGATAACACTTGGCCACGCAGCATTTAGTTTCCATAGCATCACGCCGCCGGTTTCATTCAATTTATGTCCCGCTGCTTCAAAAATTCCACGGTAACCGTTCGCATTTACCAATTGCATTTTATCTGAAAAATCTTTCATACTTACCGCTGCTCCATATCGCTCTTCCATTGCATTGTAATAAGTATCATAATGCCCATTTCCTACGCAAGCATCATGGTAGCCCCAGGTATTATTTAATGGAAATGGTAAGGTAGAATCGGGGACAAGGTTGTTGATGATTTTTGGTAAAGTTTCATACGGCGGTTGTGAAGGAATTCCTGTTTCATCTTTGAAAACCCAATCTTTTTTTTCATTCACTAACTCATAATAATGAGCTGCGTCCTGCCATGAATAAGGGCCGCCACTATAAACTCCGGATGGCCCGTCATCAGGCCATGAACCTTTCCATCCGGCGGGTAGTTTAGCATAACCTGAAGAGCTGGGAATGAATGGCCTTGTTCCATCAAGTGTCGCAATATTTTCTCTCATAGCATCGTATAATTCTTTCCTGGCATGGCCTTCATTTCCTCCGGTCCATACCAAAAGACTTGGATGATTTCTAATTCTGTAAATAGTGCTCACCATATTTTTTATAAACACATTTCCTTCCAAAGGCCAGTCAGGAGAACCTTTGAACTCACCCTGCGTGTCGCCGGTAATCCAGAAATCCTGCCAGATCAATAAACCGTATTTATCTGCTGCTTCAAAAAACATATCGGGAGGCGCAATACCTCCGCCCCATATACGTACAAGGTTGATATTGGAATTTTTGCACAAATGCAATTCGTAATCATATCTTAATGAATCCCTGTTGAGCATCATATCAGGAACCCAGGCGCCGCCGGTAAGATGAACTCTTTGTCCGTTCACATAAAAATCCCTCCGTGCCCATTCATTGACCATTACAATTTTGGAACTTACTGTACGGATTCCGAATACAAAAGAAGTATCGCCAGAAACCTTGTTGCCATTTTCATATTGCAAATGAATTCTGTATAAGTTCGCCTGTCCATAACCGTTAGGCCACCATAAATGTGGATTTTGAATAGTGAATTGTTTTATCTTTTCGGGCGTTAAATTGACTACTGTAGAACTATTTGCATTGATCAAAACATTTTGTTCAGCGGTAAATGGATGTCCGCTAAAATTTTCAGGACTGATAGTAATTTTCAACTTCCCATTTTGTGCCGCATCACTAGAATTATTTAAGGAAAGATTGAGAGAAAGTTTGGCAACATTCGTATCGGGAAGATTGGGTAAATCAGTTTTGATTTGTGGATTTTGAATCGTAACCTGTCCGGATGTACGTAGAAAAACCGGTTGCCAGATGCCCATATTTCTATCACGAACAGCAGGCATCCAATCCCAGCCAACAGAACAAAGCATGGTTACGTTTTTCCCAATATCACCTGTGGGGCCGCCATTTGCATAAAAATCTCCCAACGCTTTTAATTGCGGGTGAGCAGGTAATCCCGGATAATCCAAAGGGTAAATTTTTACAGCAAGTACGTTTGTATTTCCTGCATTGATCACCTTACTTACATCCAATGAATATTGCGCAAACATACCAACCATTTCTGATGAATCGGCTATACGTTTCCCGTTCAGCCACACTTCAGCGCGGTAATTAATTCCTTT
>DASSHD010000360.1:0-4149 GCA_035693085.1 Hanamia sp.
TGGGAGACCGTATTCGTATGAATTCTATTCATCATCCCCGCGCTTATATGCGTTCGCTTGCGACTCGCGAGAATGATAAAGCGTTGAGTAACTATGTTCAGGAAGCGCTCGATATTTGTAAGGTTGCGGGATATGATTTTATTATTTTAGAAAGTGCAGGTGTTGGTCAGAGTGATGCTTCCATCCTGGATCATTGTGATATAAGCATGTACGTAATGACACCTGAATATGGCGCTGCATCCCAGTTAGAGAAAATCAATATGCTAGATTATGCAGATATTGTTTGCATCAATAAGTTCGATAAAGCCGGAGCACTTGACGCCTTACACGATGTGAAAAAACAATACAAGCGAAACCATTTATTATGGACTGCAAAAGATAATGAATTGCCCGTGATAGGAACAGTGGCTTCTACATTTAATGATCCCGGATGCAATGAATTATTCAATAAAATTATTGATGAGGTAAATAAAAAAGCAGGGAGCGACTGGAAAAAATATAAAGCGCCGGTGCGCAGTGAAAGTTACAGCCATTCGATTATTCCACCCAAACGTGTGCGTTATCTCGCTGAAATTGTAGAAGAGATTGAACATTATAATAAACTGGCTGAAGGACAGTCTGCTATTGCAACACAGCTTTACCAACTGAATGGAACGCTTCAAACTATAAAAGATAATTCCCCGGAAAATGAAGAAAAAAATATATCAATTACAAAAGAATTAGAAGATAGGAAATCGTTGATAGAAAAGAGATTGTTGCCTGATTATAAAAAATTACTGGATGAATGGGAAGAAACAAAATCGCTTTATCAAAAAGAATTTTTTGAATACAATGTAAGAGGAAAAATAATTAAACAACCTTTGTTTAGTGAATCCCTTTCTCATACTAAAATTCCAAAAATTGCTGTTCCTAAATTTAAGGACTTTGGTGATATTTTAATGTGGCGTCTGCAGGAAAATTTCCCTGGGAAATTCCCATATACCGCAGGCGTATTTCCATTGAAGCGTGCGGAAGAAGATCCTACCAGGATGTTTGCCGGTGAAGGCAGCCCCGAGAGAACGAATAAGAGATTCCATTATGTAAGTGTAGGCCAGCCTGCAAAGCGTCTGAGTACTGCATTTGACAGTGTTACTCTCTATGGCGAAGATCCTGCGACACGTCCTGATATTTATGGAAAGGTAGGCAACAGTGGTGTGAGCATAGCCACTGTGGATGATGCGAAAAAACTATATAGTGGTTTCGATCTTTGCGATCCTAAGACATCCGTGAGCATGACCATCAATGGGCCTGCACCTATGTTGCTTGCTTTCTTTTTAAATGCCGCCATTGATCAGCAATGTGAAAAATATATTATTGAACATAACTTACGGGAAAGCGTAAACGCAATTATAGAATCAAAATTTAATTCGGAGAAACTTCCAAAATATATTGGCGTAAATGGCGAACCTGTTTTACCTGAAAAAGGTGAGATGAAAGGCCATTTACCAAAAGGAAATGATGGACTTGGTTTAAGATTATTGGGTTTATCCGGTGAAAATGTTTTGAATAAAAATATTTATGAAGAAATAAAAGCAAAAGCATTATCCTCTGTTCGGGGCACGGTTCAGGCAGATATTTTAAAAGAAGACCAGGCACAAAATACCTGTATTTTTTCGACAGAATTTGCTTTGAAATTAATGGGTGATGTGCAGGAATATTTTATTGAACACAATGTGCGCAATTTTTATTCTGTTTCCATAAGCGGATATCATATCGCTGAAGCTGGTGCCAATCCTATCACACAGCTTGCCTTTACACTTTCTAACGGATTTACTTATATAGAATATTACATGAGCCGCGGAATGAAGATTGACGATTTTGCACACAACCTTTCTTTCTTTTTCAGTAACGGAATGGATCCCGAATATAGCGTTATTGGCCGCGTAGCGAGAAGAATCTGGGCAAAAGCGATGAAGTATAAATACAAAGCTAATTCCCGTTCGCAAATGTTGAAATATCATATTCAAACCAGTGGAAGAAGCTTACATGCGCAGGAAATTGATTTTAATGATATCCGTACTACGTTACAGGCTTTGTATGCCATCTATGATAATTGTAACAGCCTTCACACGAATGCTTATGACGAAGCAATTACTACACCTACGGAAGAAAGCGTGCGTCGTGCAATGGCCATCCAATTAATTATTAATCGCGAACTGGGAACAGCAAAAAATGAAAATCCTAACCAGGGAAGTTTTTTAATTGAAGAACTGACAGATCTTGTGGAAGAGGCGGTGATGGAAGAATTCAACCGCATTTCCGAAAGAGGTGGCGTGCTTGGCGCCATGGAAAGAATGTATCAGAGAAATAAAATCCAGGAAGAAAGCCTTTATTATGAATCGCTTAAAAATAGTGGTGAACTTCCTCTCGTTGGTGTTAATACTTTTTTAAATAAAGAAGGATCTCCAACGATTCTTCCTTTAGAAGTAATAAGAAGTACCAAGGAAGAAAAGGATCTTCAAATCAAAAATGTAAATGCATTCCAGAAATTGCATAAAGATAAAAGCACTGAAATGTTGAAACATTTACAGGATGTTGCGATTAACAACGGAAATTTATTTGCCGAATTAATGGAGACTGTAAAATATTGCTCGCTTGGGCAAATTACCCATGCACTTTATGAAGTAGGCGGACAGTACAGGAGAAATATGTGATTGCCATCTTTTAAAAAAAATGAAATTTAAAATTCCACTTATTTGCCTGCCTACCGGACAGGTAGATTTGTTTACTGTATAACAATCAACTTTACCTTTATCACAAAAAAACAATGAACGCTAAAGCAAGCCTCCTTTTTATTCTTCTTTTCATAATCACTTCCTGCTCCTCAAATAAATATGCAGCTACCAATAAAGTATATAAAAAACAGGTTAAGACTTATGCCAAAGAAATCCGAAAATATCCTGTGGATGGAACCAGAGCCACATGGGTAGGCACTACCAATTTTAATTTGCGGAAGCCTGATTTTGTGATCATTCATCATACTGCACAAAACAGTTGTGAACAAACGTTGCAAACATTTACAACCCCCCGCACACAAGTAAGCGCGCATTACCTGATTTGCAAAGATGGCACAGTTCATCATTTGCTTAATGATTATTTGCGCGCCTGGCAGGCTGGAGTCTCTTCATGGGGAAATGATAAAGACATTAATTCTTCTTCCATCGGGATAGAACTGGATAATAATGGTTACGACACTTTTCCTGCTGTGCAGATAAAGAGTTTATTAACGGTATTGGATACACTAAAATCAAAATTCCATATTCCTGCCGCCAATTTTATCGGCCATTCTGATATAGCGCCCACCAGAAAAAAAGATCCTAATGTACATTTCCCCTGGCAATTACTTTCGCAAAACGGATATGGATTATGGTATGGAGATACCAGTATGATTTGCATTCCGAAAAATTTTAATGATTTGCAGGCATTACGCATAATCGGTTATTCAGTAAAGGACTCATCTGCTGCAATTGTAGCTTTTAAAAGGCATTTTGAAATGCAGGATAGTAGTGCCATTTTCACCGAAGGTGATAGAAAAATTTTATATGACTTGATGAGAAAATATCAGTAAGGTAAGGCAGCAGGTATGAACTGTCAGGCGTCAGATATGAGGCATGAGATGTTTACAATAAACGAACAAATAGAACAGATTTGTCTATATTTACGACAATTGTTGGGCTAAAAGATATTTAGAAAAATCAGTTAGTAAATGAACGATGCCTACCGGCAGGCAGGCAAATAAGCGGAATTTTTAATTTCCGGTTATTAAAATAACGGATTTGATTTTTGCAAATATTGAACGTTACTTTACCAAATTTAATTTTATTCGATAATGCAGCTTTTCCTTGTCTCTGATAGTGTATCAGTTAAAGAGTTTTTAAGAGTTCCTTTAATTATTTACAAAGACGATCCCAATTTTATTCAGCCATTGGACAAGGATATTAATGATGTTTTTAATCCTAAAAAAAATAAAGCATTTCGATTTGGGGAATGTGCGCGTTGGTTATTAAAAGATGATGATGGTAAATTGATTGGCCGTATAGCTGCTTTTGTAAATAAAAAATATAGAAACAAAGGTGATGAACAAAAGACAGGAGGCGTAGGATTTTTTGA
>DASSHD010000361.1:0-3467 GCA_035693085.1 Hanamia sp.
TCAAAAAAGTAACACTCCAGATAATAGCGAGTCTTCTTTGCTTTAATTCAACCGTTTTTATTGGCATCATAAACTTTTCTATTAGATTTACCGAACATGAATGGTTCCCGTCATAAAGGGATGTGCGAGGCCACAATATTCTAAACACAGAATTGTATAATCTCCTTTTTTGGTAAAAACATATTGAAGTTCATTCTTGTATTGAGGCATAGCCTGGGTTTGGGTTAATAAAATACCCCTATTATTATAGATTGCAAAGTTATGCGTTACATCATCGGAAGTAACTATGAACTTAATTCTTTTATTTACAGGCAGGGATATTTCATTTCTCCCTAAAAATTCATGTGGTGTTTTATTGATTATCCCATGCGCCATCTCCCAGTCCCATTGTATTCCTACCACACTTATTACTTCATCAGCCTTATCTTGAAACCGTGGATATGGTAATAATCGCAACGAGATAATTGAAATTATTATAAGGAGCAAACTCAATCCGAAAATATAGCTGTCTCTAATATTATAGACTTTCTGTTCTACTAATGATTTGTCTTCGATTTTAGCAGAAGTGGTAATTAAAAATACCACTACAAAAACAACAATAAGTGCGCCGGCCAAAGAGATAATACCGACAAAATCCTGTAATGTCAAAATTGCGATAAATAGACTCATAGCTGTAAGTTTACTTTATTGAATCTTTTTTAATTTGGTTTGTCTAAAGAAGGGATCGAATTTAGGTTTAATACTTTTACTATTAAGCCTGCTTCAGCGAATTGTTATAAAACTTATTTCTTTTCGATTCCCAATTAAGAAGAAGTTCCCAATTACCAACAGTAAATACTTTCAGTTCTTCCAATTGGAATTAAATCTGAATACAGAACTAAAGTAAATAAAATTTATAAATAAAAGATTAAAATATCCTTTATTATATTTATAATGAGTTAATAAACGCAGGAATGAGAAAAATTTTATAAATACTTCTGGTTTATAAAGAATGGGTCTACCTGATCAATAGTATTGAAAAAGAATTTTGAATAATATAAAATAAGAAAATAAAAATCTTATCTAAGATAAAGATTCTTATACTAAATAAAAGAGAAAGTTTATTAGCCCCGTTGCTGAAATGACAGAACAGGCGCTGAATTTTACTGTCATTCTTTTTCTTCTCCTGATGCTTCAAAGAAAATAGCAAACGACAATATAAATAATAAAAAGCCAATGATGATTAAATATAATCCGGCTTCTTTCTGCCGGCTGACATCAAATGAATTGCACAGCAAAATATTGAATGACCTCAGCGTAATTCCTGTTGCCAATATCATTACCGCTAACATTCCAAGGAATAATATTTTTATTTCAAATAAAACATTTCTTAAAACCGGCATTAATAAAATTCCGGCGATGAACATATTCAAATGCATTGCCCTCCATCATTTGTTAAGAGGCGCTTTATATTTTGATACCACTCCAAATGGAATCACCTTTTTGGGTGAACTCATATTGTAGCTTATTCTTGTACCCTGGCATTGCCTGAGTCTGAGCCAGTAGAACTCCTTTATTATTATAGATTCCAAAATCGTGATTTACATCTGAGGCGGTAACTATGAATTCTATACTTTTATTTACCGGCAAGTTTATTTCATTGCTTCCTGAAAATTAAGTGGGGGTTATCAGAAACTCCTGGTGCCTTTTCAATGACCCTTGCATTCCCACAACGGTCACTTCTTTATCAGGCTTGTCTTGAAAACTCGGGTAAGGTAAAAACCGTAAAGAGATTAACAGAAATATAACCAGCACCACAATTAACCCAAAAAAATATTGGCCTCTCAGTTTATAGGTCTTACATAGTCCTGCAGAATAAGAAGGGGGACAAATGGGTTCATAGTTATGAGTTTACTTTATTAAATTTTATATAATCAGTTTAGAAAGGAGAGGGGCCGAATTAAGATTAAATAGCAGTGCTATTAAATTCTGTTTTGGAGAACGGAGGCTATGAATCTTATTTTTTTTCAATTCTGCGATTAGAAAGTTGTTTCAAAAGATGTGTGAGGCAGTGGTTCTTTCAAATGGAGCCAAACCCGAGATGAAACAAAAGTAAGAATTAATTAATAATGGAAGATAAAAACGTCTTTTATAATAATTAATTTACGTTACGCTGACAATAAACTTTTTGAATGTTTTTGAAAATCCCTTATTCGAAATTTCTTCTCCTGGCTCTATTGCAATACTATTTATGATGATTTTGGTAATGCTTTCTAAAATATTATTTTTTAAATCGCCTTGCTGTATAAAGGTTTTGAGTCCCGGGAAACCTGTGCTCTTAATAGATGCAGGTCAAACGCCTTGCAAATATTCCTGATAAAATTTCTTCCTAAAACGGTAACGGTTAGCCCTGTTTCATCAAATTCAACTAATTCATCCGCTGCTAATTTTCTCAACTCGGGGAAACTATATTGATGTAAAAGAGATAAATTTTCTTTGTGGAATGTAGTCTTAGCCTGGCATGAAATATCTAAAATATATTGGCGAAATGCTTTGTCTTCTTCATCTAAAAAATAGCCTTTTGTAACAGGGAATTCGTGTTTATTTACTGATTCATAATAATTATGAATCGTTTTATGATTTTGTGCAAATCCGATGCCGGCGTCGCTAATGCTGGATACGCCAAGGCCTAATATCATGCTTGTCTTTTGCGTAGTGTAACCCATGAAATTACGATGAAGCCACCCTTCATTCCATGCAGTATAAAGGCTATCAGTGGCCAGGGCAAAATGATCCATTCCAATATCCGTGTATCCATTACTGATAAATAAACTTTTACCTTTTTGGTACAATTTCATTTTTTCATCAGCAGAAGGCAGGTCATTTTCATCAAATAAGCGCTGTCCACGGCTGGTCCAGGGAACATGTGCATAACTGTAAAAAGCAACACGGTCAGGTTTTAAACTAACAGACTGTAAAATTGTTTTTTCAATGCTTTCTTCAGTCTGCAAGGGTAGCCCATAAATTAAATCAAAATTCACTGATTCGTAACCAACACTCCTGGCATTTTCAACGGCAAGTTTTACATTCTCAAATGGCTGAATCCTGTTGATAATGTGCTGCACTTTAGGATCATGATCCTGTACGCCATAACTTACCCTTCGGAATCCAAGATCATACAACACCTGCAAATGTTCTTTTGTGGTATTGTTTGGATGGCCTTCTAATCCGAATTCATGTTGTGGATGAATAGTAGCATTTTTAAAAATTCCGTTTAATAATTTCTGTAGATTTTCCGGTGAGAAAAAAGTAGGCGTGCCGCCTCCTAAATGCAATTCGCGTATCACAGGTTTCTCATTCATGATGGATAGATACATTTCCCATTCTTTTAAAATATTTTCCAGGTAAAGTGTTTCCACCGTATGATTTGTTGTTATCTTTTTATTACACCCGCAGTAAGTACATAGTGATTCACAAAAAGGTAAATG
>DASSHD010000362.1:0-2102 GCA_035693085.1 Hanamia sp.
AAACCAACCTAAAAGTTTTTGTGCGCCATGCGGAAATATAGTAAGTCCTAATGCGAGCCGTGCTATTAGAGCAACCTGGTTATTTGGATCAGTTTCAATAATCTTATTCATAATATCCTATTTGTTGTTTTATTTTTATTAATTAAATAGTTATCTTATTTGTTAACGGGGGAATTAGTTGCAATAGAAACACGATAACCCGCCTGAATAAAAATCTCGCTTATTTCCCTGGCTGCCGCCCAGGCAGGTTCATTTACTGTTTCACTATCTCCTTTGATTATTAGTTCCTTTGAATAGAAGTCTCCTGAAACCCTTACCACTTTGGAGTAAGGCAATATTTTCTGTAATTCCCCGCAGGCATTTTCTTCATTTGAAACATCAACCACTATTTTTTGAGTAGCAACCTCCTTCATCAATTTAGCTACCTCTTCCTCCTCAAGTGCAGGAACCGCGAGAATAATAATATCAGCTTCCCAGCAACCATCTTTTACACATTCCATAAAATTGATTTCAGCCTTTGGCTTTTTTTCTGCCACTTTTTTTGCCAGATAATCCAATTTGTCTTTATTGTTAGAAATTAAAAGCAGAGAATAATTACTTTTCATAAACCTCATAGTAATTTCTTCCCCTATATTTTCTGTTGCACCAACAATAGCTATTGATTTTCTAACTGACATGATCAACTTTTTTTGTTACACAAAGTTACCATGGTGGAGATGCATGAACCAATGATGTATGATAATAAATTGCATTGATCTATGTCAATAGAATTGGCTCAAACTATAAAAGGTTTATAAAAATAAGGCGGGAGGCAATAATCTTATTATAATAAGATATGCACTCAAAAAAGGGTGGTCAATCTTACAGAATTACAGATATAACTATTATGATTAAACGTAAATTAAAAGGATCTCCTTATACGCTTTTTATTAAATCATATACCTCAGGATTTACAGGATAAGGAATATGTTTTCCATTTAAACCTGCAATAACATTTTGTGCCGCGATTGTTGACATAGCATTCCTGGTTTCGACAGTTGCTGTTCCTATGTGCGGTAAAACGGCTACATTGGGCATATTCAGCAAGGGATTATCTGAATGCATTGGTTCAGGGTTAGTAACATCCAAACCTGCACCCCATATAGTACCGTTTTGTAAGGCATGAACCAGATCTTCTTCATTATGAATTCTTCCTCTTGCAGTATTTATAAAAATAGAATTTGGTTTCATCTTCCCGAACGCTGCTTTATCGAATTTGCCTTTTGTCTCATTGGATAAAACACTATGCACAGATATGACATCGCTCTCTCTCAATAATTCTTCAAACGAAACCATTTTTGCATTCAATAATTTTTCTGCTTCTATATTATTATGCCTGTTATGGTAAATGATCTTCATATTGTAAGCGCCCCTGCAACGTTTTGCCATTTCAAACCCAATATTTCCCAGGCCATAAATACCCAAAGTTTTGCCGGTTAATTCTATTCCCAGATTAACAGTTGGTTCAAAAAATTTCCAGTCTTTTTTAATGATTTTTTTATGCAGGTAAAAAGCCTTTCGCGAAACAGCAAGCATCAACAAAAAAGCAGTATCAGCAGTAGCGCCGCTTACTACCCCCGGGGTATTCCCAATTGGAATCCTTAGACGGGTTGCTTCGGCAATATCAACACTATCATAGCCTACGGAATGTAATGAGATTACTTTCAAATGTTTACATTCCTGCAGGAAATTTGCATCAATCTTATTGTATCCCGCAACAACTAAAGCATCACACTGTTTGGAATATTCTATTAATTCAACAGGGCTTAAAGTTCTTTTTTCCTTCCATTCTAAAATCTCTATTCCGGCTTTCAACATAAGATTTTTTCCTGCTTCCGGTATGACGTTATTTATAAATACTTTCATTACTTATCTTTCTATTAGACCTTTACTCTTCGAATAATATTATTGCATTAAAGATACAAAATCATTCCAACGGGATTCAGCCAGCAATTCAGTTAGTAAATATATTTATTCAGTTTGAATACTCTTTCAAAGTTTAGGCAATGCATCGCCTGTCAGCCTTTGAGGCTGTTTTGTATTTTCCAGTTTTCCTTTTTTGT
>DASSHD010000363.1:0-4780 GCA_035693085.1 Hanamia sp.
CAAAGTTTTTTATGGTAGTTATCCAAATAATCTTGATGAAGTATTAAAAGTTGACAAATTGTGCCCCATAAGTGATCCATTTATTCAATCTACCATTTCTCCTTTTGACAGCAAGACTAATATTGAATTTCATTATATGAAGATTGGGAAAAATTACACTTTATTTTCTGTAGGTAGGGATCGTCTTCCAAATACTCCAGATGACATTTACCCAACTATGATTGATTCATTGAACATCCAGACCGGCTTAATAAAATTAAAAAAATAACCCTTGCTTACTATGATATTAGAAAAATTTAGCTTCAATTATTGTAACCTGATTGATTCAAGATTAAAAAAAACTCAATTTTTAGAGATGATTAGAATATTGCTCTTTACGTTTATCGCAACCTTAGTATTTATAAGTTGTACCATAACATCAACAAAAGAAAAAAAACCTATTTTCTCTAAAACGGATGATAGCTTACAGGAAAGTTTGACTAAAATTGTGAAAAGTGAAAATATTAATCTTGATGGTGCAGAAATTTCGACAAATGGAAAGGTAACCTCAGAATTAGAAATTGACATTATCAATGGGATGAATATACCGGTTAATGTAAATGAAATGAACGATTTAGGAAAGAAAATTGCAGTAATTATTAAAGACGCTTTAAAAGACAAAAATGAGTATAACACCTATAAAGTTTTATTTGTAACTAAAAAAATAAATGGTAGCGTAGAAGAATCGACTTCGGAAGGAAAAATTTTCAGTTCAAGGGAACTAATAAGAAAATATCCTGAACGATAAAACGTGATGGAATTACCTTCATTTGACGCGAGGTTATGGTTTGTGTTTTAGCGCAAGCTTTGTAGCAAAGGTTTTGTTAGATTAGCCATACCTGTGCCGTACTGCCTGCATGTTTCAACTACGAACAAATAAGAATCCTGATTATTTGTCAATTTGCTGTAACAAGCCTCATAGAATTAGTTTCGTTTAACCATATCAGTCATATTCATTTTACAATGAGCATTTTTATAGCTTGTAAAGTGAAAAGCGAGATTATTACTTTCATCATTACAGAAAGAGTTATATTTTTTCTTTCAATTGAAAAGAAAGAGTTATTAACTTGGAGACTGAAAAAAAGCCTGCCTGCCGGTAGGCATCTTCTTTGAGTTGGTGCCTGGCAGTTGGGCATTTTTATAAAAGCATCAAAAAAGGGTTTGTAGTTATTATCCGTTCAGACTTACTATGGCGAGGATAAGTGATAGGGCTGCCGGAGGATTGGAAAATAGATACAAATACAACGGGAAAGAATTACAGCATGAGGAATTTAGTGATGGAAGCGGACTTGAAGAATATGATTTTGGCGCAAGAATGCAGGATCCACAGTTAGGCGTTTGGCATAGTGTTGACCCTCTCGCTGATAAATACCGGAGATGGAGCCCTTATAATTATACAGCCGATAATCCCTTACGTTTTATTGATCCTGACGGAATGGGATATGGAGATGATGGTCAGGAAAATTATCCAACGGAAAGTTCCACTCATTTTTCTGAAAATTATAGTGGAGGATTGACTGTTGAAACGGGTGGTGGAAGTGTTTCTGGAGGTGGTGGAGATGGGCCAGGTGATAAGAAAAAGAAAGAGAAGAAATCCTCAAAATCAAGTAGCATTTTAAAAAAAGGAACCAAAATAGCTGCAACTGCTCTATCTATTGGAGGAGGGCCGGAAGATCCTGCTGGGGATGGTATAGCAATTAGTATCGAAGGTGGAACACTTGTGATTGCAGGAGGTCTTTATGTTTATGAAAATTGGAATGGAATAACAAAGAGAATATCTTCTATAAAAGAATCAATTAGTAATGCCTTTGAAAGATTATTTTCTAAAGGCGGGAAACAAAATAAATATGACAATCAATTAAGTCCACTTAGCAACGAGACACTTCAACAATTAGAAAAAGTTGCCAGAGCGGCAAGCAATACTCAACTTTTAAGAAAGATCAAGACTGAATGGAAAAAACGTGGTGAAGCAAATAAACAAAAACGACAATCTATAGGATATTAAATGGAAGATTTTAACATGATAATAAAATACCCGGTATCAGCCAAAAACGCAAAAATTATTCTTTCAAAGGAAGAAATTAGAGATGACTTTTTGATGTATTATAAATATTTTACTAAGGATGGCAATAAAAAAGTTTATCAAGAATGGATTAAAGAAAATATCGAAAGCAAGAATAATATTATGCTTGAACATATATTTGAATTGTCAAATTATATTCAATTCTTTTCAAAAAATTTATTATCCACTACAGAGATTATTTTGTGTGGTCGATTTAAAAGTTCAACTAAAATTGCCTGCCTTGATTATCTTCAAGCTATAAGGCAAAGAATAACAAAAGCGCAATTTATTATGCTAAATAAGATAGCTATAAAACACTCTGAAAGTATTATTATAAAATTCCAATCTTACTTAAATTTATCCATTTATCTGTCTGAAAATCTTTTGAAAATACAATCAATTTTAAAGAAGGAGAAATTCCCAACATTATTCTATCGCTTGATTAATCAAATTGAACTTTTACCCGTTCATATAAGAGAGGAATTAAGCACTTTCTTAATAAAGGAATTGAAAAAGAAAAGGTTTAATCAGGATGTAAAAAATGAAATAAAAAAAGATTTGAAATTGTTAAGAGATAGAGGATTTAAGAGATAAAGATTCTTTAAACTTATATGGCTTCCAAAAGAAAAACATGTTTTCCCCAATTTGGCGCAAGATACTGTTCGTAAGTTAGCGCAAGCGTCAATCAGGGCGTGTCAAATAAATAATTCAAACGGCCTTTGCATCTACATCAGATATTCGGTTCGTGTGAGCCGGCGGGGTTTGGATATCAAAACCTCTTATACAAAGTCTCTTACCCTCCTGCAAAAAAATAAAGTTTCACACGCAACAGCCTTTGTATCGGCAACAAAGGCTATAGAGCCGGATCAAAAAAGTAAAATTCCAAGCTCAAAGGCTCCTGCTCCTGCTTCAATGATCTTTGCATCTGTTCAAAAAAACAAAGTTTCAGAAGTAAATGCTTTTGAGTTGTGGTAAAAAAGTAAAGTCTCAGAACTAAATGCTTTTGCGTTGTGGTAAAAAAGTAAAGTCTCAGAACTAAAAGCTTTTGCGCCTGTTGCAATTGCTCTTGCATCTGCGTAAAAACAGGAGCAGGTGTAATAGTAGTGAGAGTGTTACGACAAGTAAAAACAGTTATAATTAGCCACGAAAAGACAAATTTGGCTAACCGGAAAATATACTGCGATTAATGATGTTATAAAAAGCGCCACGATATTGTGGCAACAAAAAAAATCCTATATAATAATGAAAACTTTAAAAGTCAATGTCAGCTTTACAAAATTAAGCGACGCAGATTTTCTGAACAAGGCGGAGCATGTTCTTCAGAGCATGACAGGTAATCCGGCCTTTCCCAATCCCATTCCCACGTTGGCCGAAGTGCAGGCAGCTATAACCAAATATAGCAACGACCTGGTGCTTGCACAGGGACTGGGAAAGGTAAACGTAGCAAACAAAAACCAAAGCCGCCTCGCATTGGAAAAGCTGCTTGCTCAGCTAGCGATGTTTGTAATGTTTGTAGCCAACGGAGATGAAACTATTCTCATCAGCAGCGGCTATACCCTTAGCAAAACACCGGAACCTAACCACATTGACAACCCGGGTAATGTAATTCTTTCTAATGGAATTACCTCCGGCGAAATGGTAAGCGCTGTAAAAGGGCAACGTGCTGTAAAAAGCTACCTGCACCAGATTACCGCTGAGCTGCCTACCGATACTACGTTATGGGAAAGCACTGCTACGAGCAGGAGCAAATTTGTGTTTACAAATTTGCAACCCGGTAAACAATACTGGGTGCGGGTGGCAGCTATCGGGGGCAACGAGCAATCTGCTTTCAGCTCTATTGCTACACAGTTTGTGCAATAGGCAAAGACGGATTATCTATCATTCAAGGCTGTACATAGATAGATGTGCAGCCTTTTTGCTATTGAGCGCCTTATTGGCTACAAGCGGCTTTTTATAATAAAAAAGATCATTTCGCCGTTATAGGAAAAAACTATATTTAAAATTGTTTTATGAGCGCCACAAAAAAATCTACAAGACCCCCCGCCGCATTTAAGCCCGTTGATGAACAATCATTGACTAACGAATGGCTTCTTACTGAAGACGTAATGAAAAAACTAAGATGCGGCATCGGCACCATAAAGAACCTTCGCAAGAAAAAGCTGTTGCCTCATAGTAAAATAGGTGGTTTAATACATTTTAATTCCGCAGACGTACAACAAATGCTGGTGATTGCCCGAAGGCGTTCATTTTTAGTGATGATGTGTGTACAATGGTTTGGGGATGTTTGCGCCTAACAACTTTTGATATCGCAGGGTAGGTTTGCCGGAAATCTTTTACATTAAAAATAAAATAGTATAAAAACCTCATAGTTTTTAAAAAATCTGTGAAGTTATCTCCCTCGCTATTTTTAGTATAACCATAACCGTTAGTTGTGCTGTCCTGAGTTTCCCGAATAACGGGACAGGTGCAACTCAGAACTTATAAACTTTAACTTTATCCCGTAAATAAATTATGCAAGATTCTTCTTTATTACTTTTCTGGCAGTGTTAATACAGTAAACCAATACCCGCCTGCCCGCCCGGATGACATCGGCCGGACGGGAATGACACAGTCGGGCAGGAATAATCCGGATTCCTATTTTTTATTAACTTATAACATTAAAGCATAAACGAAAATAAA
>DASSHD010000364.1:0-3181 GCA_035693085.1 Hanamia sp.
CGATGCGCAAAAACGGCTACTCTATTATGGATGCTATTGGTTTAGCTATGGCTGGAAAACCTATCATCCCTTTCCATCCTGCTTTGCAAGGTTATCCACATTCTGATTATCCTGAATAGTTACAATTAATTAATGCAATACCAATCATGCCAGATTTATTAATGATCCGCCAGGGGCAAAGTGTTTTTAACCTTGACGTATTTTTATTTTGCTTTTAAAGCAATGTAAAACGGTATATGCATGTGAACTTTAAGTTGGAAAAAGAGAAAAACAATTACGAAAATATTTGCAAATACAAAATCTTCAGCCTGATTGCCCCGTTTGATCAAAAAAAAGCAAAACTAGCGCAATTATTTAATTAGCAGATTTTAAGAAATCAACTATCTTATCCCTCTCAGTATTGGTCAATAAAGCCCTGCTTTGCATGTGCATTCCGATTGTCTCCCATTGCTCAGGGGAAAAGGCAGATGGAGAGGGAGTATTATGGCACCGTTGGCAGTTCTCTGACCATAATTGAGCGCCTGATTTCATGGATATTTTTTGACTGGCGGTGCAACTGTTTAGCAGCATCACTATTGATCCAACAACTACAACCAGGATACTTAAAATGGCCATTTTATTATTTATAAGTTTCATTGTTCTAGTTTTAAAGTTCGATACAAAATTGAATATAAGCTGAATTGGATTTTGTGATTTCACCAGGGTTGCCGCCCAAATTTTCACTTACAGTGCTTGTTCCTTTTATTGCTTCATAAGAAAATCTTACAACCGTTCTCCAATTCATCCAATAATCGAGGCCTACAGCCAGGGAATTATCTTTTGTGCCCCATAATGATTTGGCAGGGGTAGTATAATTACCGTAACGGGCTGCTAACTCGAAATTTTTAACCACGTTATTTTGAGAAAACATGGGCCTTAATGCCCCCATGATATACCCGGTTTTTGTATGGTTGTCAAAAGTATAATCGTGGGTAGGGTCATTGGGATCAGTATAATTTGCATTTTCTACTTTCGCTTCGCTATACTGGCCTTTTACGTTCAGTTGAAAAGGAGTGATATTTTCTACTACATTCAGGTCAAGTGCCCATAAAGTAGCTGTTGCGCTGGTAATTTTAAGAGTGGCATCTCCAACATTCCCTGTCATTAAAGAAGCGCCCACTTCGATCGATGAATTGGCAAGTGGCAAAAATCCTATCCGGCCGGTGAATAATTTATTTTTGTTGTTGTCAGTAATACCAATGAATTCAGTAGTACCATCAGGTTGCAATTGCATCCCGTTTGATAAGGCAAAATCATAACTCCATTTGGCCGTTCCCGCCTGGATGCCGCCTTCTGCTTCAACGCCAAAATCGGAAGCATCAGCAATGCCTTCGGGATCTGAAGCAAGCTTATTGATCCATCCTGCAGCAAGCCGTTTGTTGTAAATGCCGAAGGGCAATACCAGGTAGCCTCCACGAAGAATCAAACCAGGAGTGGCATAATAAGAAACTACCGCCCAGTTTACCCCTACTCCATCAGCACTAAAAGAAGGCTCAAATTCCATCAGAAATTTTTCACCATGCCTCCAGAGAAACATAGGGCTGAATTCGAAATGATCCGCATCGCCCAAACTGTTGGTTTTAGAAACACTGGATGAGCCATTATACGTAACGGTTGTTTTATTACTTACAAAACCAAAAGTTAATAAACCAACTGCCATTAAATGTGATTCTCTCGGTTTAATGTAATTCGCTTCATTCTCCAGAGAGCTTACCCTGTTTAAAAGTGAAGAATCAACTACAGTTGTAGCCTCCTGGGCCCTGGTAACCGTTGAAGCCAGCACGAACAGGCAGATTGCCAATATTCGTATTGTTAGTTTGTTTAAAAGTTTCATAACATTTTAATATAAGCGTGGATTGAATTTTTTTAATGTTTTTTTGCAAGGGTTCTTATGTAATGAACGATTGCCCATCTCTGATCCGGATGCAGCACTGCTTTAAAGGGCGGCATTGCAGTACCGTTACGCCCTTCTGAAATTTTATAAAATAAAGTACCGTCAGATTCTGCCTGCACTTCCGGGGAAGTATGGTCTGCAGGTTTAGGATTTAAAGAAGCCGCCGCCGGGCCATCACCTTTTCCTTTTTTCCCATGGCACGGAGCACAATAAGACTGGTATAAAACTTCTCCGTTTTTTATAGTGGTTGAATTGTTTGGTTCCGGATTTTTAATATCTACAGCTGCTTTTGGAACTGTCCACGGATTGGATTGAGCAGAAGTGATATTTCTGCTTAATACTAAAATGACAGCAATGGCCACTGTTTTAAAAACATTCGGAGAAGAAAGTGTCTTGCTCATATTTTTATGGGATTTAGGTTTATTTTGTTAAGCCATTTCAAAATATTCATCCACATAATTGCCGGTATTTTCTTACGATACCAATTCATTCTTCAATAACCAATTCAGATTATGAATTTTAAATCACTAAACAAAACTAAAAGGAAAATTCTCACCCGAGAATGATCAAAATCATGGCAAAAACTGATTAAGGTCATTTTTCCGGAGATTTTCAATCAAATACCTTTAACCAAATCAAATGAAAAAAATAATATCCATATTTCTTATGGTATTGTACTGTAGCGCTTCTTTTGCTGTTACTATGGATATTCATTATTGTGGTGAAAAATATTCCAGTATTACATTTTCAAATTTTGACAAAGCAGCTAATTGCAGATGTGACCACGGTGGGTTACATGATAGAAGCTGCTGTACTGATAAAATTATTTGTACAAAAACAGACAATTATAAAACCGTTCTGCAATACTTGGTGATTACAGATTTTCCCGACTTCTCCTTAGTGGATTATTTTACTGATCTACTGATGGTATATCCACATCCTGTTTACCTTACCAATCACTGTTTATTATCTGGGTTTACGCGAAGCCATTCTACTTTTTTTCTTACCTTTCTTTGCACTTACATGATTTTTGAAATTAGAAATCCGAAAGACACTTTAGAAGAAGAATAAAACAAAATTTAAAAAAAGAATAAACAAAATCACCATGAAACTTACTAAAGGAACAAGTCTGGTATTTGTCGTCCTGCTTATTTCGTTGCTATTGGCATGCAACGGTCAGGTAGGACAGCACTCAATGAATCAGAACAAGGAACCTGGATGGCCTGCAAGTTTTGATTCGGTGGGGCA
>DASSHD010000365.1:0-2323 GCA_035693085.1 Hanamia sp.
TTTGGGTTTTAGTGAAACCTCAAAATTTTACGCTATAAAGGACATCCATGAAGCGGAAGAATTTTTAAATCATCCGGTATTAGGCAGCAGGTTCATTCGTATTTGCAATGAGTTATTAAATCTTGAAACCAATGATTCTCATAAGATTTTTGGCAGTCCTGATGATCTGAAATTACATTCTTCAATGACTTTATTTTCTTCTTTGGACAGTACCAATCCAGTCTTTCAAAAAGTTTTGGATAAATTTTTTAAAGGGAAAAGGGATGAGAAAACCTTGAGAATTATAAATGGATGATAGCAATTAAATTAAAAATAAAAATCTTCAGTAAAAGTTTGTTTACTGCATTTTATTTTTTTGCAAATGCAGGCTTTGCCTTCAACACCTTCTTATAAACCGGACAATTTTCAATGTGTGCTCCTGCCAAATATCCTGTGCTCATCAAAAATTCATTTACAATTTCACCGCCGGTAAATTTAAAAGTAGTTTTAAAAATCTTTACCCATTCATCTTTTGTTTTTGGATAGTGATAATCGAGCCATTTTTTGAAAGAGCCAAATTCTTTTTGGATTTTCAAAACCGTTTTGGCATTCTCAATAGCTGCATTTATTTTGAGCCGGTTACGGATTATTCCTGCATCATTCATCAGTCTTTCAAAATCTTTTTCTTTAAAAGAAGCAACTTTTTTTATGTTGAAATTTTTATAAGCTTTATTAAAATTGGTTTGTTTTTTCAAAATCGTATCCCAGCTAAGTCCTGCCTGGTTTATCTCAAGGACTAATCTTTCAAAAAGTTCATTATCATCTTTAATCGGAAAACCATAATAATTATCATGATAAATGCGGTGAACATTATCTTTTTCCATAGTAGTTTTTTAGGATTGAAAATAAATAATTTATTAAAAGCTTCTTTACCGGAAAACCATAGACAATAAAAAATTTAGTAAAGATTAAGAATCCAGGTTATTTGTTTGCCTGCCTACCGGACAGGTAGGTTTACTGAATGATTATTTATTCTTCAAAAAAGATCTGCAAAAAGATTCTGCAATCAATATTCTTTTTGATTAAAAGTTTTTGGTAGTTCTGAAAAAATCAAGGTAAGACAGAGTGATAGTCAGATTTACATAATTTTGACTTAAAACACTTGTATTGGCATTGCCTATCCGTCCTACTTCAAGTGCAGCTACCCATCCCAGAGGGCTTTTGAAAGAATTTCTTCCATATCCCACGGTAGCTCCAAACTCTGTCAACTGCTCATTGTTTACTTTTAGGTATGAGTTGCCGGCAAATAATCCCAATTGAAAAAATCCTCTTTCATAATCCTGGTTGAAATAATTTTTCAGGAGGTTAGAACTTTGGAAACCTATAGAAATCCGGCTACTATTTACCAAACGGTAGTTTTGCCCCGAATAATTCAGGCTACCCCATCTCTGGCCTTGAGCATTTACAGTGAAAGTGTATTTATTATCCTTTATTAAAGCTATACCTGCGTTGATTCCCATCGGCAGCGTGTAATATCCATATACAGGATTGCCTGCTTTAATAGTTGCACCGGAACTGCTATCAGTCAGATTTACTGTATAAGTAGAGTGTAACGCCGTTTGAGGTGTAAAAGTAACTCCGTAAGTGGAGAGCCAATGTTTATTCAATTTCAATTTAGTAAGTAAAGAAAAATTAAAATAATAATTATGAAGGAAATTATTTTTAGTTGTAGTCAAAGTGCCGGTACTTCCGGTACTTTCCAGATTTTCAGTTTGGTTTAGCGATCCAAACAGAATGGAAGAATTAATGCCAATGGAAGTATTTTTAGTAATACGGTATCCATTTGCCCAATAAGCCTGGTTTATGCCGCCTTGTCCCTGGTAGTTTGCCGCCAGGGTTTGTAAAGTTCCTTGTATCACTTTATAGGAGGTAAAACTATATGAAGAAGTACTAAATGGTATCAGTCCAATACTGCTTCCCCAGCGTTTTGTAATTTTGGTTGCAAGTGCAAGCCTTCTCATTTGGAAATCGCTCGTTCTGTTATTGGGAGATTGAACCCCTGCACCTGAATACAATACCTGCTTATATCTTTCCGAAAGTTCAAAAGAATAAAATTTGGGAATCAGAGCGGATAAAGAAGCGGCATTGCTATTATTGATATATCTGGAATCTGATAAAGCCACTCCGGCGCTTGCCATTCCCGTATAACGGTTGAACGAACTGCTTTCTATGTCTCCAATTCCCAGAACCGAATAGGGTGAACTATTATTTTGAGCCAGCGATGCCAGTGGCATACCTATTATCAAAATAATAATTTGGATAAATTTACTGCTTGGGAAAAATG
>DASSHD010000366.1:0-5905 GCA_035693085.1 Hanamia sp.
GTAGAACGTTTAACCCGCACCGTTAGAATACAGGCAAAATATTGGCGTAGTATGGAAACTCTTCGTATTCTTAAAAGGGGAGGCATGAGAACAAAGAGTGGTATTATGCTTGGACTTGGAGAAACGAAAGAAGAGGTAACACAAACCATGCAGGATCTGAAAGATAGTAAAGTAGATGTAATTACTATCGGACAATATCTTCAACCTACTCCCAAACACCTTCCTGTACAGCGATACGTGCATCCATCTGAATTTGCTGACTTTCGTGAAATAGGCTATCAGATGGGATTTGATTATGTGGAGAGTGGCCCGTTGGTTCGATCATCCTATCATAGTGACAGGCATGTACATCCGGGATTGGGAAGAAAAGAATGGGAAAGAGCGAATGAATTAAAAGCTTTGGCTGCTAAGAAAAATAATTGATTCCATTCCAAATGGTTATTACTAAACTTTTCTAAATTATTATCGGTACTAAAATTTAAAATAGTTTTGGAGAAGTATTTTTTTGTTCTTTAATTAAATTCTTTGTAATAAAAAGCTGGTGAAGAAAATTATATTTTGTACAATTCTGAATTGTATTTTTTTTGGCACTAACGCACAAATAAAATGGATCAATCTCGATTCATTATATCAGCCGCTTCCCTCTTCATTTCATATTTGCAGATCAACGGATTCATTAGATGGAAGGCCCAATGTGATGTATTATGCTGTTGCTGATCTAAAGGATAAAAATTTAAAATTTACAACCGATACTACTTATAAAAGACGATTAACTCCCTCACAATTCTACAAAAAAAATAAGGAACCTTTACTTGTAGTGAACTGCTCATTTTTTTCATTTGCTACCAATCAAAATTTGAATATAGTTGTTAAGGATGAAAAAATAGTGAGCTACAATGAGGAAACGGTTGCAGGCAGAGGAAAAGATACTCTTACTTATTTTCATTCTTTTTTTGGGGCGCTGGGCATTTCAAAAAAAAGGAATGCTGATGTGGCCTGGATTTTTACCGATTCATCAAAAAAATATCCTTATGCCAGCGAGTCTGCTATTCCTTCAATTCATGATTCTATTATAAACCCAACATTAGAATATATTTTGAAAAATACTTCAATTGTTATTGGCGAAGGTGGAAATTTTTCTAATTCTTTTTCAAAATGGAAAATGCAAACTGTCATAGGTGGTGGCCCCGTTTTATTACAGAATGGCGAAGTAAATATTTCTAATAATCAGGAAAGAAAATTTGCAGGAAAAGCAATCAATAATCATGAACCAAGGACGGCTATTGGCTACACAAAAGATAATAAACTTATTATTTTAGTTTGTGAAGGAAGAAGCAAAAATGCTGCGGGACTTACTCTGATTCAATTGGCACAAATATTTAAAGGCCTCGGTTGCGTAGAAGCATTAAACCTTGATGGAGGTGGAAGTAGCTGTATGCTTATAAATGGAAAAGAAACGAATTATCCATCAAGCAAAGGAGTTCAAAGGCCTGTACCTTCTGTGTTTTTGATAGAAAAAAAGTGATTTCTTTCTTTCTACAGTAAGCAAACAATATTTCTGATTTTTATTTTCTTCTCAATATTCTTTTTGTAGTTCAATTTAATATTTTGTTGAAGTATTTAATAGAAATAAAAGAATGGTGTTTGGATATTTTATTTAAAAATAAGTAAACGTTTGCACCGCGATGGTACCATCATCTGTTGTTTGTGTTATAGTACTGATTCTGTTGTTGCTGTCAAATGTATAAGTGCTTGTAGCGCTCCCAACCAGGTAACCGTTCGATGTTACTGTATGTGTTTTTAAGAGGTTCGTCTTTTTAGATGAGTTTAAAGCATGGTTTAAAAAAGGATTTGTAAACGGCATTATATAGACGAGATCAGGATAGTATTCAAAAGTTTCGATTTGATTATTGGTATCTGTTGCTTTTACGACATTACCATTAGAATCATAAGTATAGGTTGTAACGTTTGATATTTGTGATCCGTAATTTTTTGAATAATCATATTCGTTCAGGGTTATCAACTGGTTATTTGAATTATAAAAATATTTTTCTGTGGTAGTATCATTGGTGTCATTGTATTGGAAAGTGCTGTCAAAAAGAGAATTGCTATTCAGAAAAATATCTTCGTGGATGGACAAAGCACCTGAATTATAAAGGTCAAGAGAAAATTTACTATTTGAACTATAAGTAAATAAAAATTTGACGCCGGAAGAATTCGTGGGTATGACACCTGTGATTCTGTTATTGCCATCATAAGAAATATTATATGTAGCAGAAATTTCCGGACTGCCGGGAGAAGTTATATCCTCGGTATATGTTTTTACTTTATCAGAGTTGGTGGTTTGGTCTGTATTACTATTTTTTTGACAGGAAGAAAATAAAATAAAAGAGGGAAGGACTAAAAGTGTAAATAGGTTTTTTTTCATTTTATGGGCAGTAAATAATTGAATAATATTTTATTATGTAAAGATCTTTCTACTTTGTTTATTGATAAAAGTACGAATCTTTTATGACCCTTTAATAACCGAAGTTAGAAATTACGGTGTGATAACGATTGGATATTTAATGTTATTGTAGAGGTAGAAAATGAACTATAGGTCAGATAGTAAGGCAAATAACCAGAATTTCAATTCGACAATTTAATAATGCAACAATTCCGCAATTCAACCCGCAGTAAATAAACCTACCTGACCGGTAGGCAGGCAAATAGACCTGATTCCTAATTTCTTTCAAAAACCCTCTCTCCATTCACAAAAGTCATCAGCACTTTGGTATTCAAAATATCTTTTTCATCTGCTTTTATCAGGTCTGTATCCAACAAAACAAAATCCGCAAACTTTCCTTTTTCAAGACTTCCTTTTTCATGTTCTTCAAAATTGGCTTTTGCTGCCCAGATGGTCATTCCACGTATAGCATCATCACGACTCAATGCATTTTCTATTTGGAAACCACCTTCTGGCCAGCCTTTGGCATCTTTGCGAAAAACTGCAGCATAAAAAGTTTTGATGGGAGAAATATCTTCAACAGGGAAATCCGTGCCCAACGGTATCCATCCGTTTTCATTTTTTAAATCATTGTTGGCATAAGCATATTTTAATCTTTTTTTCCCCAAACGGTCACCTGCCCAGTACATATCGGATGTAGCATGTGTGGGTTGAACTGAAGGAATTATATTATAATCACCAAAATAATGGAAGTCATTTTTATTGATTACCTGCGAATGCTCAATGCGCCATCGTTCATCATTTTTCCCTTTTAGATATTTTGCATAAATCTTCAGCATCATCCTGTTGGCAGAATCTCCAATAGCATGAGTACACATTTGAAAACCATGTTGCGAAATAAGATTTGCCATAGTATCAAAATGTGCCTTAGGTTTTAGCAAAAATCCACTCCAGTCGGATTTATCGGAATAAGGTCGTAACAAACAAGCACCTCTTGAGCCTAAAGCGCCATCAGCAAATAATTTAAAAGCACGGACATTCAGCCGGTCAGTTTTTATTTTCCCATTGGCAAAAAGATAGTCATAATTTTTTTTATTGTCGCTCATCATGATGAACATTCGTATTTTGAGGCTATTACTTTTTTGCAGTGAATCAACAAATAATGCAGATTCGTAATCAAGTCCACAATCAACAATGGTAGTAAGACCCGCAGCAAAACAATTTTTTTGAGCAGCCAGTAAAGCAACTTTTAATTGAGATTCTGTAGCAGCAGGAACTTTAGAAAACACAAGGCTTGTAGCATTGTCTATTAAAATACCGGTTAATTTCCCATCCTTTACCTCCACTTCGCCACCCTCTATTTTTTCTCCGGCTTTTATTCCGGCAAGTTCCAGTGCTTTGTTGTTGGCAATTGCTGCATGCCCATCTATTCTTGATAATATAACCGGACGATCAGAAAACATAGCATTGAGTTTTTCGTTTGCTGGAAATTCTTTTATCGCCCAGTCATTCTGATCCCATCCTCTGCCTGTAAGCCATCCTTCCTGATGGGTTCCGGAAAATAATTTTAATTTTTCCAAAACATCGTCCCAACCCGTAGTGCCCACCAGGTCAGCTTCCCCCAATCCTAAACCATAACCAAAAAAGTGAGCATGCGCATCTATGAATCCGGGAAAAATGTATTTTCCCTCCGCATCTATATTTTCCAGGGCATCGTATTGTTTCTGCATTTCTTTTGTGTTCCCTATGGCAATAATTTTTCCTTTATCAACTGCTATAGCTTCTACCTTTAGAAAATTACTGTCAACCGTATATGCATTAGCGTTATAAACTAATAAATCAATTTTTTGTTTACTGCTACAGGAAGATAAAATGGAAACAGACATAGTTAGGATAAAAAGTTTTATTGAAAAAAAGTTGTTTTGGAGCAATAAATATACAGATATCCGACAGGCAAAATGAAAATTGTTTGTCGTGGACTTCTTTATTTTGTACCATATTAGATAAGAATAAACCTAATTGGATTGTTATTGAGATATATACTGGATTTGATTGATAAGTGATTATTTTTTCTTTTCTCCTTTTTCAGGAAGCGAGATTAATTGTTGAATGAAGTAATCACTAATATCCAATGCGGTAGCTATGTCATAGTCTTCAACGCTTTCTAATGGATTACGCCCGTTTCCTTTGAGGCATTTTACAAAGAGCATACACACCGGCGCTACCTGGGCAATGATAGCGGCATCATGCACTACACTGCTTTCCAGGTTAATTACTTCAAAGTTTTTCTCAATAAAAGCATTAGATAAAAGTTTTCGAAACTTTTTGCTACATGTTACCGGTTCCGTTTCCTGTACCAGCTTCCATTCAAAATAAATATTTCTTTTATCACAAATTTTTTCACATAATTCATTAATAAACTCATACCCATCAGATAATGATTGAGAGTTGTTACTTCTCATATCCAATGTACAATTAACAGTTCCGGGAATCACATTAGGCGCAGAATCAGGGATGCTTATTTTTCCAATTGTAGCCACAATATTTCTTTTTTCTTTTGAAGCGTATTTTTCTACGCCTAAGATAAATTTTGCTGCAGCACATAAGGCATCTTTGCGCATATTCATGGGTACAGTACCTGCATGGCCAGTCTCACCCGTAAATGTGATGTTTATTCTTTTGTGGCCAATGATAGAACTTACAATTCCAACAGGCAAATTTTTTTCATATAGAACCGCTCCCTGTTCTATGTGAATTTCGAAATAAGCTAACCAGTCTTCCGGAAGTATCGCATCTTCTTTTAACCGGTCTCTGTCAAAATTCAATAATTGCAATACCTGCGATAAAGTTGTTCCCCTGTCGTCTTTTAACTCCAGTAATTTATTTTTGAAAGTGCCAGATACCACCTTACTTCCCAGATAACCCGTCGGAAAGCGAATGCCTTCTTCTTCGCTGAAAGCAATGACTTCAAAATGAAACGGAAGTGAAATATTATTTGCACATAAATTTTCAATGATGTCAAGTCCCATTATAATACCCAGAACACCGTCATATTTTCCGGCGTTAAATGTTGTATCAAAATGAGAGGCTATTACAAATGTTTTTGCTTCAGGATTGCTGCTGCAAAGTTTTCCCCTTATGTTTCCAATATTATCAATGTGGATTTCAAGGCCGGCATCTTCCATCCATGAAGCGATTCTCTTAGCGCATTCAATATACGGTTTGGTTCCGAAGACTCTGCTCAAATAATGCCCATTATTACTGAATGAAGCAATTTCATCTATTCTTTGCTGAACTTTTGCGGCTCTTTTTATATAAATTTCCATAATTATTAATAAGGATTGCTGAATAGCAAGCTCAAAAAAATTTGTTGTGCGAAGTAAACGATTTTTTAGCAGACATATAAATGAATAATCCCGCAAGGATGCATTTCAGAAAACGGGATATCCGGTTTTCATT
>DASSHD010000367.1:0-5153 GCA_035693085.1 Hanamia sp.
TGCTATTAGCAAGAGTTGTCAATAGGTTTATAGAAGAATCAGAGAATGCATTTTCATGATCAAGATTTTGTAAACTGATGACCCCAGTTACTTCGCCGCCTGTTATCATCGGTACAAAAACTGCAGATTTTGGTTGTTCCCCAATGGTTACATAACTATCATATTCCTTGCTTTTACGATCCATATCTTCATTTACAACAAACACCTGGCGTGTTTCTATCACATGCTTTCTGAATCCTAAAGGTTCTCTTGCTCCCAATAAAGTTCTGTCACCTTTTTCAAAAGCATAACGGTCTTCTATCAGATTTTTCTTCTTATTGTAGGTAACAATGTCAATGATCTGAGCGCTGAAAATATTTCGGATCTTTTCTCCTACGAGGTCATAAATAGATTGAATATCCATTTGTGCAACCAACCCTTCCTGTACACTGTTGATTACAGCCAGCTCAGATGTACGTTGTTCGGTTTCTTTGAGCAGGCGTGAAGTTTCATCAAATAATCTTGCGTTTTCAAGAGCTACACTCATGCTGTTAGAAAGGGTTTGAAGAAGTCGCAAGTCTGAATCGCTGAAAGCATCTTCGTGGTCAAGATTCTGGAGTGAGATGATTCCTTTTACTTCACGACCTACAATCATCGGCACAAATAATACCGATTTCGGAACTTCGCCCATAACTACCAGCGGATTCCCATATTGTGCTGAAATCTTTTCATTATCTTTATTTATCAAAAAAGGTTGCCCTGTTTCAACAACATGTTTGCGTAGGCCAATAAGTGGTCTTGGGTCTTCATAGAAGCGTACTCCTCTTTCAATCACATATCGCGGATAAATAAGATCGTCTCCAGAATTGTAGGTAACAATGTCCACAACCTGTGCATCAAAAATGCTTTGAACTTTATTGCCTACCAGGTCATAAATTGCCTGAATATCCAGCTTGGAAGCAAGCCCTTCCTGCACACTAGTGATGATGGCAAACTCCGCATTGCGCTGTTCTGTTTCTTTCAGCAATCTTGCCGTTTCATCAAAGAGCCGTGCATTTTCCAAAGCCACGCTCATACTATTAGCCAGCGTTTCTAAAAGCCTGATATCCGAATCACTGAATGCATTTTCTTTATCTACATTTTGTAAACTGACGTACCGTTTTACTTTATCACCGGTAATCAAAGGGACAAAGACGGCAGACTTTACAGGTTTAGTGTCTTTAATTGCTTTATTGCCAAACCATTTTAATGATTCTTCTTTATTTTTAATTACAATTTTCTGTTTTGTTTGTATAAGCTGTTTCCTGAGCTTATCAATCGGGCGTGAATCCGGATAGAATCGTTTCTGATTTTCAATTACATAATTAAAATGTTCTGTAGTCTCATTATCAAAACTTCCGATAATGACAGCTTGCGCATCAAATGCATCGCGAATCTTATTTCCCACCAAATCATAAATGGATTGCATATCCATTTTGCTTACCAACCCTTCCTGTACATTATTAATTAATGCCAGTTCTTCCACCCTGGCGCTTAATTGGCCGGTTCTTTCTTTAATTGTTTTTTCAAGCTCGCGATGCTTTGCCTCCAATTCACGGGTTCGCCATTTTAGTATTAAAAATCCGGCAAGCAAAAAAATAAGGGCATACAAAAAATAAGCCCACCATGTACTGTACCATGGCGCCATTATAGTGAAAGAATAAACTGCTTCTTCACTTATTTTATGATAGAGATTTTTTGCCCTTACATGAAATACATACTTTCCTGCTGCAAGGTTGGTATATTCTTTATAGGTATTTTTCCCCCAGTCACTCCACGTTTTTTCAAAGCCTTCGAGCCAGGTCTGGTATTCTATTTTATCTTCCTGTTCATAAAACGGCGCTGCATATTCAAAACGTAATGAATTATCATTGAATTTTATTTTTGGGGGTCCATTCCCGGCAATTTCAGGATTTAGTTTTTGTTTTTCTGCAGTTATATTACTGATCAATGTGTTATATGTCAGATCAGTATTCGGCTTTATTTTCTGATCGTAGCGAAAAAGTCCATCAGTGGAAAGGAACCATGTAATACCATGAATATCCGAATATACATTCGAGTTAGATGCTATATCAATAATAGGTAAAAGAGACGTTGAATCCAATTGATAGCTTCCATTAGATTGAGGTGTTGCAATTACCGGCCTGAAGTTATCAGTAGTCCCTGCTACCAACCATATTTTACCGGTGCTATCTTCAATTCCGGCATAATTTATTAAACCATTAAATGAGGTCTTTACAAACTGTTTTTGTTTTTCATTGAAGGTATATGTAGCAGAATCAGAACCAAAATATATGTTATGATTAAGAGTGAATACCCCATTAAAAGGAATTTTAAAACCTTCCTTCTTTCCAAATACTTCAACGGTTGTTTTAGAAAGCACAGGATTTCCATTTTCGTCCGGGGCGAGAGTAACAAGGTAAGTTTCCCCACTTTGAGTACCTGCCCACATCTGCCCATCCTTTTTTTCAGCAAATGACCAAATACCTTCTTTGATAATAGGTATATCTCCTAAGAATTCCCATCCTGATGGCTTATTTGGTACACGGCTAAAAAGCGAGATTCCGAAACTAGTGCCGGCATAGAGAATATCTGGATATTTTTTTGAAATAAATAAAGAAGTTATTTTTAAGTTGCCTGCTACTGAAGGCTGCACCAAAAAGGTTTTATTATTCTTAATTAAATAGAGACCATCAGTAGCAATTAATAAGGAATTACCATCTACAAGTAAGTTGAAAACCTGGTTTTTTGCAACCTGCTCGTTTATTTCAAACTTTAATGAAGAAGGGTTATATTTTAATAATCCGTTGTTAGTGCCCAGATAAAGAGAGCCGTCCGGTAAACGGGCCATAGAAAGAATACCAGAATTAATTCCTGATTGAACTCCAAATTTTGTAAAGGGAGAATTGATATTAATTTTTGAGATGCCATTATCCAAGCCTAACCATAAAGATCCGGCATCATCAAGAAAGATGGAATAAATTGTTTCACTTTGTAATCCACTGGTTCTGTTAATCACTTGTTGTATTTTTCCCTCAGCATTAATAATGATCAATCCTTTGCCTGTAGTTGCCAGGGCATAATTCCCGTTTAAAAGAATGCCTTTATAAAGCAATGACAATTTGAGGATACTATCTGCCTCAGTTTTAAAAGGCCTGAAATTTTTGCCATCAAAAATGTAAAGATTTCCGCCCATTGCCCCGAACAGATATTGCTTTGGTGATCCACTATTTTTTGAAGCGCTGCTTTCACTATAAGGTAGCATTATCTGTACACGGTCCTTACCAAGAAATTCACTTCCCGGAATTAGAACCAGTGAATCATTTATCATTTTTAAAAGACCGATTCCCGATTCATGGATGTAAAGAATTCCATCAAGATAAAAAGTGTACATGAAGTGCGTGGCGGGCTCCCAGCTTTTTGATATCCATTGTTGATTACTTCCGGTTCCTGTTTTTGTAAGTCTGAATAGTCTTTCTCTTGATTGAAAGTATATCCCTTTATCGGTGATTTGCGCAGACCATATATCGAAAAAATTTCGTTTATCTTTCTGTATATATTTTATTAAGGAATAAGCCTTTGTTTGCCCAAGACTATCGTGTCCTAAGTAACCAAAATCGCCGACATTGCCATAATAAATAATTCCATCCTTATCTTTTACCAGGCATCTGGTATTAACACCAGTTCCAAATCCGGAGTTAAGTATCTGATTCCATTTTACCCCATCATAGCTCATGGCTGTGCTTCTTCCCGTATTACCACTGTTTGCAAAGTACATGATGCCATTATTATCCTGTTCGATACTCCAGTTTTGAGCACCACTATTATACATTTTAGTGGTATAATTGGTAATAAAAGGCAATCCTTTTTCAGTGCCAGGCTGTGCGCTTGCAGATGCTATTGAAAAAATAAGTAAAAGAAAGAAAACGCTTTTGATATAAAAAAATGTTTTGATAAATGCAACTAATTGCCTGTTCATATATATTTATTGAACTGTTTATAAATACTAGGGTGTAATCTAATGTTTAGCAGTAAATTTTCAGTAGAATATGATGGAAGATAAAATAAATGCAAATGCAAAACTATCTGTAAATATAATATAAGTATAGATATTTTTAATCAGGAAATGAAAATAAGTTTCCATTTTAATTAAAAAGCTTCTGCAGTATTAGTACAGAAGCTTTTCATAATTTGATCCTGGGGTAAAGGTTATCAGGAAAAAATTTGTTTGCCTTTTACAGCTTAGTTTTCATGGGGGTAATAATTTCTGTCAAAGAGTACAGGATAAAAAATTAGAAGTTGACCGATATCAGATTTTTTTTGGTTTTCCCGGATTAGGGATTTCCGTTAACCCTGCCTGCCGTAGGCAAGTGTCGGAATTGTTTTCAATGGATTTGGATTTGAGATCAATGTTTGTTGAACATCAATCAACTTCTGGAACAAAGATATGGGCAAGAGGTACGTAAAACAAGCGCGGAATTGCGGAATTTTTCGGTTAAGATAATTACCAGGCTGGTAGTAAATAAACTATAAATGTTTGTAGGGTATTTACTTATTTATAATAGTATAAACACGAATTTCAACAGTGTGGTGTTACATCTTCCTGAAACACAAATTCGCAAAAAGTTAAAGTAGAAATACGAAATATTTGCCTGCCTACCGGTCAGGTAGGTTGGTTTACTGAGTTGCCATATTTTTTAACATTCTTCTTTATCATAACCTTCAACCACAAAAGAATTCCTACTTTTACCGGCAGAAAATAATAATAATATTGAAAACAAAATTTAAAAAAGTACCAGTTCAATTTACAATTGGGCAGATAAAAGTTATCTTAAAAGAAATTGGCGAAATAGCGATTTATATTTGATAATTATTTTTTAGAATTTGTGAAATAAATAAAAATGGAAACAATTATTTCGGTAAAAGATCTAAAAAAAAATTACGGAAAATTTGAAGCGGTGAAAGGCATTTCATTTGATGTGTACGAAGGAGAAATATTCGGATTGCTTGGGCCGAATGGTGCCGGCAAATCAACCACACTCGAAATAATAGAAACACTGCGTGATAAAACTTCGGGAAAAATAATCGTAAATGGCTTTGATTTGGATCATGATGCAGCACAGATAAAAAAAATC
>DASSHD010000368.1:0-3229 GCA_035693085.1 Hanamia sp.
AGGAAGAAATACTGTTTTTAATCAAACGGTAAATCTTTCTTATAATGTGCCATTATCCAAATTTCCAATTACCGATTGGATGAATCTGCATTTAGATTATACTGCAACTTACAATTGGATAGGAGCTTCAAGGCTTGCAGTTAATCTGGGTAATATTTTAGAAAACGGGCAACAGCAAAATGCCACATTTCAAATGGATTTTATAAAGCTATATAACAAATCGAAATGGTTAAGGGCCTTAGATCAACCACTAAAACGCCATGAAAGTAATTCACAAAGCGATACTTCACATATAAAGAAGCCTAATGTAGCCGCACCAAAAAATTCTAAAAAATCAACTGAATTACCGGAAGTAACAGGTGTTTTAAGAGTTTTTGGAAAATTAATTACGAGTGTAAAATCTGTTAATGCTACATTATCAGAGACCAGTAATACCAGGTTGCCCGGATATACAGACAGCACAAGATTTCTTGGCCAGGATTTTCATAGTATGGCCCCGGGATTTGGTTTTATCATGGGAAAACAACCGGATACAACGTGGCTCAACAACGCAGCTAAACGAGGACTGATAACAAAGGACTCTTTATTTAATGACTTATTTGTTCAGAATTATAATCAGGCAATTACAGCATCTGCACAATTGCAACCTGTTCGTGATTTAACGATTGATTTGAATATCGGCAAGACTTATTCAAAAAGTTACTCTGAAACCTTTAAAGACACTACGGGTACCGGAAATAGTTTTTCACATTTAAGTCCATACATAAATGGTAATTTCAATGTAACTTATATTGCATTTAATACATTATTCGGAAAATATGATCCCAACAGAGTCTCTGCTACTTTTTTAAAATTTCAGGATTATCGTAAAATTCTATCTAAACGGCTAGGCGCCCAAAATACATATAATAAGCAGGCAGGTGATCCAACCGGTGCGGATGGGTATGCTTTGGGGTATGGAAGATATGCAGTGGATGTATTAGTGCCCGCATTTATTGCAGCTTATACAGGAAAGGACCCTAACAAAGTATCCTTAATCAAACAACAGAATTCGAATGTAAAATCAAATCCCTTCGGTGGGATATTACCAAAACCAAACTGGCGTATAACCTATAATGGATTGAGCAGAATACCGGGACTAGAAAAAATATTTACTAATTTTTCAATCTCTCATGCCTACAATGCAAGCCTGAGCATGAATAGTTTTACTTCTGCATTAGATTACAGGGATGTATCTCATTATGATTACCCGTCTTTTATTGATACTGTTTCTAATAATTATATTCCATTTTTCTTAGTACCCAATGTGACTATTCAGGAACAATTTGCTCCTTTGCTTGGGCTGGATATGACCTTCACCAACCAGTTGAGCCTGAAATTTGATTATACAAAGCAACGGCAGTTGAGCCTTAGCCTGATAGACTATCAATTAAGTGAAGTGCGTTCCTCTCAAATTACTTTTGGGGGTAGCTATCGTAAAAAAGGAATGAAACTTCCTTTTAAAGTTCCATTTTCAAAAACTACTTCCAAAACGCTGGATAATGAAATGAATTTCAGTCTCAATTTTTCCATAAGAAATAATGTTACCTCCAATAGTATTCTTGATCAGAATAGCGCCTTCGCTACTTCCGGAAGTAAAGAAATTATGATTAGCCCCACGCTTTCTTATTATATCAATAACCGGGTAAATGTGCAATTATATTTTGACCAGGATAGAGTTATTCCTTATATTTCTTCATCGGCTCCTACTGTAAATACGCGTGCAGGCGTTCGGGTAAGAATCTCATTATCTCCCTCACCTAAGTCCGCCGGTGTAAGTACAAAGAAGTAATTGCCTCTCTGCCCTCCAAAGGAGGGTTCAAGACTGAACGCAGTAAACAAAGTTTTATCGGGGATTTCTGATTTAGTTTTAATTGCTTTTTAAAGGATAATAGAATAGTGGGTACATCTTCGGAGTGTGCTCATCTCCTTTGGTGATGTGCTACTGAACTTGTCGAAGGATGGGTTAGGATGAGGCCTTTACAGTAAATAAAGTTTTAACTAAGATTCCTGTTTGCTTTACTTACTTTTTGAGGATATGAAGCAACAGGTTCTATTGGGATCGTATCCTTCTCCTTTTGTGCTATCATATCGAGCTTGTCGAAGGAAGGGTTGGGATGAGATCAACTTATTTTACTTTTTTAAACATAATGATATATCCGCAGATTTCTTTTTTCTTCTTTTTATTTACCTGAACAGGTTTAATAATATGATATTCCGTGAATTTTGGGATGTATGAAAAATTGATAATGTTGCTCTGCATGCCGTCTCCATAATGCTTCTCATAGACCACTTCTTTTTCGTTATAATCAAACATTCTTAACTCGTAAAGTTTTGACGACAGATCACCAATAAAGGCAAAATCATACCAGGAGCCTTGAGTCAGAGGAACAAATATTGGCATTTCATAACCGCTCTCCATTGCCATACTTGCTTCTCTTACAACTATAAAACCTTTGTCGGCCATTTCCTTTTTTATACTATCACCCTGGTCTTTCAATGTAGAATCCATACATGAAACCTGCCTTATTACATTCTGGCCATTTGCAAAAGAGTAGAAAGACATGAATATTATAAAAATCAATAAATGATTTCTCAAAGGTTTTTCTTTTTTGAATTAAGGAATCGGGCAAACAAAATACTTATTTTCAATGATTATGAGGCACATTTTCAATAGTTTGTTTTTAATTAACATATAAAAACAAATGGAAAGCTCTACATTAAAAACGGATAATGAGTTGCTATATTGTGGTAAGTTATAGCAGTTTGAGCCGGAAATTAATAAAGAAAGAGTTATTTTATATTTTCAGGATTAGTCGTTTGGGTGCAGTTCCAATTTTTAAAATTAAGAATGATGTTGAATTTAGATAAACGCAGGTTCGTAGCAATAAATTTAATATTCCATTCTCCTTAAAGTAGGAGATTTGAACCAGGTAAATATCACTACCAATAACGTCATGCTGCCGCCAAAAATTACTGAAGGAATGGTACCCATTAATTTTGCGGTTACGCCACTTTCAAATTGTCCCAACTCATTACTTGAATTCACAAACATAGAGTTTACGCTCATCACTCTTCCCCGCATATTATCAGGAGTTTTTAGCTGAGTGATTGTCCCCCTAACAACTACACTTATTCCATCCAACATTCCGGAAACCATTAAAGCTGCAAATGAAAGAAAAAATATTTT
>DASSHD010000369.1:0-3855 GCA_035693085.1 Hanamia sp.
TTATAACAATAAAAATAACTACAAAACGGTGCCATCACAGGAAACGTACATCGGAGGTTGGCTTAACGAACAAATGACTATGAAAAATACAGGAAGTAGAGGTAAAGTAAAAGAAAAGACCTTTCTACATCCTATCAGAGAAGGATTACTCGGAGAGTTACTTTCAAAGAATGGTATTAGCTGGAAGTGGAAAGAACAAAAAGAAAGGGAATCTTTAGCTGAAGGCATAAAAAAGTGGAGAGAATTAGAAGACTGGAAAATTAATAATGCTGGGCGAAGGCCAACAAGCGTAGAAGTAAAATATTTCAAAGAAACAAGAGGTTGGATTTCACTTACAAGGTACCGCAGTAAAAAATGGAACCAGGAAAAAGAGAAATGGAAATTAGAAATGCTAAAGAATGCGGGTTTTCCTTTACCTGAACAAGAACAACACAACGAGTAAACACGACCGCCTGCAGGCAACAAGCGCATTGGCAATAGCTGGGGCTGACGTGCTTTTTATCAGCTTTTTGTTCGCTATTGAGCCGTAGTTCGGGCTGAAAATACTCTATTGAGCAATAGAATATAAATCTCAACTTTTTGTTCGTTTACTGGGCAGACGTTCGGGCAGAAAGTTATAAATTGCCCAGCCATCCTTTGGACTTGTTTCCTTTAAATTCTTAAGATATTACTACTATTATAATGGGGGTTTCTAAGGGGGTGTCAATAACCTCCAAAGATGTTGATAACTTTGAAAGTGCGGCAGGGTGAACTTGCCAGCCATCTAGTTTTACAGAACTTATTGGCGTATTAGTCCCTGCCGCTTCTTTCCTTGCTCCGGGTCCATCTAGAATTATCTCTTTGAACCATCAAAGGTGTTTGACAAGAGCAAGTTTTTTTATAACATTTTAAAGGTAAAACAAAATGAAGAAATGGAAATTCACGTTGGGTGTTGACGTATCAAAAAACACGCTTGACATCAGTTGTTCAGAATTAAATGAGCACATCAAAATCAAGAACGGATCAGAAGGCTTTATTCAATTTTTAAAATGGTGCAGAAGATTGAATATTGATTTAAAAGAAAGTTTTTTAGTACTGGAATATACCGGAGGTTACGAGTACAAGCTCTTGCAATTTTGCGAAGCTCATGCAATTGTTTATGCAAGAATACCTGGGCTGGCTATTAAAAATTCTATGGGAATAACAAGAGGCAAAAATGATAAAGTAGATTCTTTTCGTATTGCTCAATATGGAGAAGAAAAACACAAATCATTGCAACCGTCAAAGCCTTTAAATCCAGCAATAATAAGGCTTAAAGAACTATTGGCTTATAGAAAGCGGTTAGTAAGAGAAAATGCTGGTTATAAAAATTCCATTAAAGGGCGGGAATATATGTACGAAAAAAACAAAAAAGATATTATAGTAAAATCGTTGCAACAAAAGCTCAAAGCCAACAGTAAAATTATTGAAAACATTGAAGCTGAAATGATGAGCATTGTTATCGTAGATGAGGAAATGCATTTGAACTTTACACTCATTACGAGCATAAAAGGCATCGGAAAAGTGAATGGATTAATGACCATAGCCTATACAGAAAATTTCACCAGTTTTAGTAATCCGAGAAGCTATGCCGTGTATGTTGGCGTAATACCTTTCGATCATAGTTCGGGTACCAGTATTCATGGAAGAAAACGAGTGAGCCATATAGCCAATAAAGAACTCAAGCAGGAGCTAAACCAGGCGGCACGCAGCGCCATGGTATGGGATAAAGAAATGAGCGCATACGCGGAAAGAAAACTGGAAACAAAGTGCTATAAAATAGTTTTAAATAACATTAAATTCAAACTGATACTGAGAATGTTTGCGGTAGTAAAAAAAGGGGAAATGTATGTGGATAATTACAAAAAAGTAGCTTAATTTAAAAACAAATTTGGTAGTTTGCATATCCTAGAATACGCCAATGCGTGGCCGTTGTAGGTAACCCTGTTGGAACTTCAAGTATTATAGAATCACATGGACATTTCGCTTTTATATTATACTCCACAACTTTATTATTATCCTTTTTACACGGAAGAGGATAAACGAAAGGTATTAAAAGCTGTTCCAGAACAAGTCGGTTCTTGTGTATTATTTAAAACTGACAAAGAATTCTTTTTGATAACAACCAAACACAGTTTCGATCATATCCAAGCAAGCGACATTATTATCTTCCTTAAGGGCGACAATATAATTCACTTACCAAACGATACAGGATTTAATATTTCAACAAAGCAACTTGATAATATTGATATGCTGATAATAAGACTACCTTTTGATATAGTAGAAAAACTAAGTACACGATATTCTTTTTTACACTATAAAAATATTGACTTTAATCACAATTTCGATTTAGAAAAACCCTACATGCTATTAGGCTTTATTAACAGACAAACAGATTTAAAAAACAACAAATTTTCTGCAACTCCTTTTGGATTTCTTACAACAACCAAGCAGTATAAGAAAATAGATACTTTAGGTTTCACTTATTTTGAAAATATTATATTAAAATACAATAGACGAAAGCAAAGTTTTTTGTTCGACACCACGATTAGTTTTGGACCAAAAGATTTAAAAGGTTTAAGTGGTGGTGGTATTTGGTATTGCCAACAAGATTTACAACGACCACATTTAAACTTTTGTTTTTTAGTCGGCATAATGATTCAAGAAAGAACGAATCGCGGAATAATGATAGGAACGAAAATTAGATTTGCCATAGATATTTTATATCAACATTTTGGAGTTGCACTAAAAATTTCACAAGCTTAAAAATATCTCAAATATTAAAACAATGACAAAAAGTAAATTTCTTTTTCTAATCCTGATATTATTCAGTTTTGACAATAAGGGATTTTCTCAGTCATTAACAATTCAAGAAACTATCAATTATTTGAATAAAATATTTATGCAGACATCTGAGCATGTAACTATAAGACCCTTAAGGTATAGAGTTACTCCAATAGATGCAGATTATAACTCTATTAAAGATTGGGGAGATAAGAGTGAGTATTGGCGACTATCAAACGATAGCCAAATGCATGTTTATGCGGGATGCAAAGTTGAAACATTCTTTACAGTTTCTATTGACAAAGAAGGTTTTCTAAAATTTCAAAGAACTGTAACAATGACGAATTGCAACGACAAAAAAAATAATGTTGAGAATGACTTAAGAGAAAGTGACAAGATAAATATTGATGATATTGATTTAGAAAGAATTACATCGTATTTGCCTTCAACCGATGAATCAAACGACAATGACTCGAAAGACTGCGAAGCAGTTGTTATACCATGCATTGATAATGATGTAAAGTGTATTTATTGTGAAAGCAAATATGGAAGAATGATTAACAATGAATTAAAATTTAACTTTAAAAAAGCTGCTTATACGCTATATATCTATTCAAATGATATTAAGTATGATACAAAAAGATTTTACAATGCCTTAATGTATGTTATTTATTCTGCAAAAGAGCAAGGGTATCATAGGCAAAGAAATGATGAGCATGATCCATTTGTTTCACCATCAACAGATGATAATAGAACATTAAATAAATCTACAAACTCCAAAGCGGAATATAGAATACCACTTAAGAAAGAAAATGGTGTTCTGACTCTAATAGTAAACTTAGGTGGCAGGACAAATGCTAAATTTATTTTAGATTCAGGTGCAGGTGAAAGTAATATTTCTTCTGATCTTGAAAAAAGATTATTAGCGAATGGTGTTATAAAGGAAAAGGATTATCTGACCAATGGTCTGTATAAATTAGCAGACGGATCAATTCAAGAATGTAAAAGAGTTAGAATATCCAAAATAGTTGTTGGAGATAAAACTTTCTACAA
>DASSHD010000370.1:0-27490 GCA_035693085.1 Hanamia sp.
TATTTTTTTATTGATCAGAATCAGTTAGTGCCAATAATTTTTTACCGAACTCTGGATGATCCGGTCCTTTTTTTCCTCCGTTGCATAATATGGCTATACCCTTTTTTTGTTTTGGTTCAAATGCAACCCAGGCGCTGAAGCCTACCTCATCCCCATACTTTGAAATGAGTAATGAATCTCCATGGTACCATCTTTCCCAGCCCATTCCTATTGTATGATCCGGACTTATCCAAAATAATTTTTTATGAGTTAGGCCAATTGCATTGGCCAATTCAGTTGAAGGCTTTAGCACACCAAGATTTGCTTCAATAAACCGAAGCATATCATCTGCTGTAATCCAAAGCCCAATAGGCATTTTCTTTGAAGGATGGCCATTGGGCCAATGAGCAACTGCACAACCGGAAACCCGTGGATTATCGCCACACAATACTCCGGTACGGTTCATTCCAAGCGGGCCTGTTATATATTCTTTAAGTAACTTAGTATAAACTTTTCCTTCTAAAGCAATTGCGACATTTCCAGCTAAAACAAACCCGAGATTGGAATAATGATATCTTGTACCAATTGGCTTTGATGGTGTCCAGGAATTTAAAAATTGAATTACCCAATCCGCCATCGGTTTGTCGCCAAACATATTGATGCCAATATGTTGGGGGCTGTTAGGTATTGAGTTAGGAAGTGAAGAAGAGTGGGTAACCAAATTCTTTAAAGTGACATTCCAAAAGGGAGCATTGGCTTTTACTTTTTTGTTATGATCGGCAACAAGATATTTTGCAGCCGGATCATTAATAGTTGCTTTTCCCTGGTTGATGGCTATGGCAAGTAAAGTGGCAGTGAATACTTTTTGGATTGAGCCGGTTGCAAAATCCGTTTCACCGGTAACAGGTGTATGTTGCTCATCTCCCTGGTCGCCGCTTATAAATATGCAGGTTTTACCGTTGTCATAGAGAGCAACAGACATTCCCGGCGCTCCAATTTGCTGGCGATAATTATCTATGGCCCGCTGCGCTTTTCTTATAAAAGCCGGAGAGCAGGAGTCAGAAAAGTTAATCTTACGGGGATGTGGCTGTGCTGATAAAGTAGTAAGGTTACAAGTGCTTGTCAGTCCAAAGACAATCGTCATCATGAAAGCAAGCCGGATGAATTTAATATTTGGTTTCATTTTAAAAATCTATTTTTTTGATTGGACAGGTATTCTTTTGTGATTTTAAACCAGAAGATCTTTAATCAGAATTCCCGTAAGAAAAAATTTTTCAAATTTTGGCGCTTAAATATTTTTCTGTTGAGTTTTAATGTTGTAATTCCGTTAAGGATAAAAGCCGTTTGCCCAGCATACCGGGTTCTGGTTTTTTCCCTCCGTTGCTCAATACTACCACTCCCCGCTGTTTATTTGGTTCAAAACCTACCCAACTGCTAAAGCCTGAATCCGCGCCGTCTTTTGAAATGAGTAATGAATCTCCATGATACCATCTTTCCCAGCCCATCCCTATTGTATGAACTGAATCTACCTTGAAAAGCTTTTTATGAGTAAGGTCAATGGCTTTTGCTAATTCCTGAGAAGGCTTCAACACGCCGAGATTTGCTTCAATAAACTGAAGCATATCATCTGCCGTAGTCCATAGCCCAACGGGCATTTTCTTTGAAGGCTGGCCATTGGGTTCATAAGCAACTGCGCAACCGGAAACCGGTGGATTAGCAATACATAACATACCGGTACGGCTCATTCCAAGCGGGCCTGTTATGTTTTCTTTAAGTAACTTAGTATAAACTTTTCCACCTAAAGTAACTGCAGCCCTTCCAACTAAAACAAATCCGAGATTGGAATACTTGTATCTTGTACCAATCGGATAAGCGGGCGCCCAGGAGTCTAAAAATTGAATTACCCCGTTATCCATTGGCTTGTCACGAAACAAATTCATACCAATCCGTTGGGGTTGGTTAGCTATTTTCCTGGGAAGTGAAGAAGTGTGGGTAACCAAATTCTTTAAAGTAACATTCCAAAAGGGAGCATTGGGTTTTACTTTTTTGTTATGACCGGCAACAAGATATTTTGCTGCCGGATCATCAATATTTGCTTTTCCCTGGTTGATGGATATGGCAAGTAAAGTGGAACTGAATACTTTTTCAATGGAACCCATTGCAAAATCCGTTTCACCGGTAACGGGCGTATGCTGACTATCTCCCTGGTCGCCGCTTACGAATAGGCATGACTTACCGCTGTCGTAAAAGGCAACCGCAATACCGGGCGCTCCGGTTCTTTGGCGATAATTATCAATAATATGTTGTGCTTTTCTTATAAAAACCGGAGAGCAGGAATCAGAATAGTTAATCTTACGGGGATGTGACTGTGCTGATATAGTAGCAAAGTTACAAGTGCCTGTCAATCCAAAGACAATCGTCATGATGAAAGTCAACCTGAGGAATTTAATATTTGGCTTCATTTGAAAAATTTAGTTTTTTGAAATTGATATTTTGCGGGAAATTCATTTTAATGATTTTTGTATTTTTTATTACAAGACTTTCATTCCATAAGATCGTGTAGCGCTTTGTAATTAAGCTCATGCACTAATTTTATTTCCTTTTCAGATCTGTAATCACCTTGTACAATTTTGTTTGCATTATATGTTGAAATAAGCAATTGAATGTTTGAAGGCTGTTTGTGGTCGAAATAACCGGGGTTGTAAGTAAACAAAGGCGTTGCATTTTCCGTACCTGCCGGAACTAACTTCAGGGATTCAATGATACCATCATCATTTATCACATTATTATCCAGGCTGTTTATTACGAATGCCTGTTGTTGCCTGTTTTCCGCCGGCATATTATTATACTGTTCCCTTATTTCTTTGATACGATCCCTATAATCCTGAAGAGTTTTTTTGTCTTTGGAAACAACTTCATTGTAACTGTTGGACATTTCATTCTCAAAATTCTTTTGTTGCCGGCCGTTGAATTGAGCCATTGCTTTTTTTAATGAAGCGATTTCATTTTCATATCCCTGAACCTGTTGCTCTGCCATTGTTTTTCCAATTCCTTCCGCATCTTTAAGATCCTTTTTGCTTTCTAATAAATCAAGGCTGTCCTCATGTATTTTATCTTCAAATTCTTTAATAGCTGCAGAATGGCTACCCGAAGGGTTTTGCGTTGATGTAACGTTTGACTGATCGTCATTCAAATCTTCATTAGCCTCCTGTATTTTTTTCTCAAAAAAATTCTGTTGAAATTTTAAAAATTGTCCTGCACTATATGGCACAAATAAATGCTCGTTTCCTGTTAGCACCATGTCCACTTCATTTCCATCCACATTTTCTGCTTTTATATATCCATCGTTTGTTACCTGCCTGTAATGGATGGTATCGGAAAAAAATATTTTTTTGCCCATCAGGATCGTTGGGTCGTTGAGAAAAATATTTATGATGTAACCTGTTTCTGATGACCGTTCAATTTGATGAGAATCCCAATCCTTTTCATACATGAACATCCAGATATTCATTACTCCGTGATACATTTCGTTTGATGAAGTATGATAGTCTTCGAGTTGAACAGCAGCGTCAAAGCCTGTTGGAGGATTTAAAGAAGGTGCGGATAAAATGACATTCAGTATTTTTCGAACTCTATTATCATAAGCGGTGAAGTTGGAATGAACCGTGGAAGGAACCTCTACACCATTATTGTGTCCGAAAATAAATTGCTTTTCTTTTAAAAATCCGCCACCTGGCCCGAATCCAATAGTTTTTCCAATGACTTTTTCTGGCGGTGTGCTTTGGGATTCTACAGGTTCTGAAAAAATTAAAGCCAATAGAGGAATGAGGATTAGTTTTAAACAATTCTTCATTTTTGTAACATGTATTTAAAAATATTTTTTAGTTAATCCCAGCTTTTCTACTTTTATTTTTATCGAAACATTTACTCCTTTGATATCGCCATTTTCCTCTCCGCTAAATGACAGAGCGCTTTTAGCATTGAAACTTCCTTTAATTCTAACACTACCAATTCCCGGAGTTACCTTCGCCATTGCTTCATTGCCGGTCACATCTTCATCCCCAAGCCTGAGAATACCTTCCTTTCCTATATCCTGTTGAAACTTTTTTGATCCGGCATAATCGGGATTATTTGTTGTTTTACTGTCCATCTCCGCATCAAGTTGTTTCGTTTGATTACTGATATTGGCGATATTTCCACCTATCTGTTTTTGAAATGCCATAGCCTTCTGAAGGTCAGCTTTGCCTTGTGCTGTCTTAAAATAATTTGGGTCATTTTCATGTGCCTCCATACGTTTTGCAAAATCTAATTGAGATTGTGCATCAGATAAATTTTGATGAGCATTTTGAATTGCATTTTCCGGATTGGTTCCTATTAAATAATTTAAAAGATTGAGATTGGTAGCTGCGCTTAATGCAATCGCATTTTCAGCGGGATTGCCGGGTTTGCCAAATTGAATCGTTCGCCCGGGCTTGTAGGTTATTTTACCACTATCAATGTCCACTGTTTCTGTTAGGTTTTTCATCTGCCAAACTACTTTCCCTTCTTGTGGGCTTGTATAATTCAGATAAACTGTACACGGTCCTGATGAATGCGTTTTATCCATCTTACCAATGGAAATTAAAAAGGGAAAAGTATATGAATAGGGTGTAATCAATTTACCCGAACCGCCATCCCCACTCACATAAATTGCTTTTTCAACAGTTACTTTCATATTCCGGGTTTTGTCAAGGGGTTCAAGGAAATAAGTGCCATTGGGCAGGGTTTTCAGGTTGGCATAGCATTTTCCGTGCAGCTTAATATCCTGTCCTGCATCCGAAATAGTTTGCTCTGCATCCATGGTGATTTTATACGATGCTCTAAGAACGGTTACATTACAGTATAAAATCACTTTGCCTTTCTCGTCAGGATCAGTTATTGAAACCGTAATGGCAATAGGATTTTTATCCGGTACTTCCGGTGCAGTATAAGTTGCCTCATTTTCATGTCCTAACTTCAAATTAAGATCACCATCTGTGGGAACAAGAGCATTTAATGGATGACCATTCACCATCCATATCAAGTTGGCTACAGATGGAACAGCATCCCGGATAGTATGTGATGAATCCACATATACAACATGTAAAGACAATTTTCCTTCCGGCAGCAATGTTTTTTTATCACCAGGAAGAATTAAATAGTCGCTCAGGGACTGGGAGTAACCGCTTATTTGGAACAGTATGACCAACAAGAAAAAAAAATTAAACTTTTTCATAATTTTTTTTCATTTTGATGAACTTATTTGAAAAGTAATATTGATTAAGGTTCATCTTAATTTGGTATCCAAAAAGATACCTTTCATCTATTCTTTACACATATATCTACAGTTATTTTATACCCAATTGCATAACATTCTATTTTAAATTTTTATCAGAGCCTGTTATCGTTTCTATCTTGTTTTTCTTTTTACTCTTACTCAGTGTTGCTTTGTCGTTTTATTCTAAATGTTCCATTTACCGCATAAGACTTGCCGGCAGCATCTTTTAGTGTAGCTTTAAATGAACCAACGATAAAACTTCCCACGGCCGGATACTCAGATATCGTTATAGAACCATTGGTGTCATTATCAAAATCATTTAAGGGATGTGCCGGTGAATTCAAATCTATCTGAAGATCTCCCTGAGGTTGATCTGAGTCGGTTGTTTTTAGTGGGAAAGTTCCAACTCCGCTTGGCCCAATCCTCATCTGTACCGTAACTATCGGTGGGTCTCCATCTTCGTTTTTAAATTGGTCAAATGTTTTGGAAAAGCCGAAGTCGGTGTGGCTTATTTTACTACCCTCGCTTCCGGTTTGTTGGCAGTTATACAAAGTGTTGGGAAAATCGTCAGGGTAATTATAAGTTACTGTCTTCCCGTTTGATTCTTTTACAGTGAGGCTGGCATGTTCTTTAATTTTTTGAGCCTGTGTTACATAAGTACATGAAAGCAACCCTGTGAGAAGCCATGTAGAAATACAATTTATCTTTCTCATTTGAAAATGATTTTGTTTTTAAAATCAAACCTATAAGGTTTTCAAAACCTTATAGGTTTAAATTAATAATCTACATCCTAACAAACTCAACTCTTCTGTTATTAGCTCTTCCGTCTGGAGTACTGTTATCGGCGATTGGTTTTGTATCACCAAATCCTTTGGTAGTAAGCCGCGAGCCGTCAATGCCCATTTTTACCAATTGTGCTTTTACTGCGTCTGCGCGTTCCTGTGACAATGTAATATTGTGGGCAGCCTGTCCTGTATTATCAGTATGCCCGTCAATTTCAAATTTCAAATCCGGGTTGGCTTTTAATATGCCTACTATCATATTCAGCGTGCCCATGCTTTCAGGTTTGATTTCTGATTTATCCACATCGAAGGTGATACCATGTGTAATAATTTTAGCTTCAGTAAATTTCTTGCCAATCATATTCATGCCGCCGCCTTCAGCAAGCCTGATATTAGTAACAAGAGCTTTCCCCGAAACTCTGATACCAAACTTATTTATATTGGTATTTTTGACCTGGGGAATAACATAGATTCTGTTTTGGTCTAAATATATTTTCATCTGTCCGTCCCTATACGCAATGGCTATGTGATGCCATTTATTTACAAAATTTTCGTTAGCGATATTTTCCGGCAAATCATAGCCATCGGGGTTATATAGATTGCCTGAATAAAAAGCCAACTTCACCGGGGACAAATCCCAGTCATCATAACCATCTATTGGTTTATCCGGATCATCTTCATTAGTATAAAAGTTTAACCCTACCCATGGCGCGGTGATATCATCGCCGTCTGAATAAGGCGAATACATATCAAATTCAACAGTAAAAGCAGCAGGCATGTACCCCAATTTCTTTTTCATTCTTGGCTCCAGCACGGTTGCATTATCACCACCTTCACCGGTAGTGAGCATAAATACTTTTTTACCATCAAAAGAATTCACTTGTCCCTGCCCGTAATCCAACTGCCAGTGAGCAGGCAATTCACCTTGCTGGTCATTTGCAAAATCATCAAAAAACAGGATACTATCGCCGGGAACAAAATCGTAATGATTGTAAGTGGCTAAAGTTGGATGTGCAGAATCCTGCGTGTTTTTTGCAGTTGAACCACTATTTGAAGATTGATTACTATTATTATTCCCATTATTATTATTATTATTACTATTCCCATTATTATCTCCTTTCACTGCATTTCCTGCTGAATTTTCTGTTTTATCAATTGCTTTGTCAGTAGCATTCCCGGCATCATCGGTTACATGATCTGCAGCGGTTTCAGTTACTTTTTCTTTTAATCTTTTTAAAAACTGAGCAGGAGAAGGTTGCCAAATCAAAAACAGAATTCCAACCAATGTTATGAATTTGAATATTTTGGATGATGTTTTCATAATTATATATTTAAATTATATCACTGAAAATTTTTTTCTTTAAAGGAAGCATACATCAATTCCATTATTCTTTATCAAAGGGCATTGATACCACACCATTACCGGATTGATACACCAGGTAATACACCCCTGAAGACAAATCTTCCATATTTATTTGTTTACTGCCATCTGTGGCTGTAAAGGTTTTATATTTTTTGCCTGAAGCATCTACAATCCAAAAAGGGATAACTTCTCCATTCGCTCCGCTTATTTGCAAATGAAGACTTTGATGCACAGGATTTCCAACAATTTGGACTGATAATTGAGTATTCATTTTTACAGAAATAATGATAGAATAAGTGAAATGTCCATCTTTATCTACTTGTTTCAAACGATAATAGCTGATACCATTTATTGGATTGTCATCTGTAAAATTGTAATCACTTTCGGTTGCGGAATTTTGAGAAGAAGCAACTGTTCCGATTTTTGAAAAATGTTCTCCATCACTGCTGCGTTCAATATCAAAATGATCAGTATTGATTTCCCTGGCTGTTATCCAATCAAGTTCTACATTTTTATTAACTGCTTTTGCATCGAATGAGATCCAGGTTAATGGTAATGCAGTTCCTATTAAAAATGTTTTTGTATTCGTTAGCGACCAGCCATCAAAAGTGCGGATGTACAAAGTGTGAGTCGTATCATTTTTTAAACCGGTAATATCGGCTGCAAAACTATAATTGTTTAAGTCGGTAGTGGCAGGAACAGTAATGATAGTTCCTTTTCCAAACCCTGGGTCGGTATCAAAGAAATATTCGAGTTTGGTGATGTTGCCCGGAGCCGGATTGGGCGGAAGTGTGAAATTCACCGGAACGATATAAAAAGAAGCGACGTTGGTGATGCTCCATTGCCCGTTTGTATTTCGCGTACGTACATAAATACGATGGATTCCATTAGCCAGGCTGCTGATATCAACGGCTACATTATTTGCCGAAATATCTGAACCTGCAGTTACAGAAATGGAAGTTCCTTTGCCTAAACCGGGATCCGTGTCTATAAAATATTCTGCTGCGCTAACGTTGGTTGCGACTGGGTTCGCCGGAAAAAGAGCGCCAGGAGGCACAATAAAAAATGTAGTAATATTGGTCATGCTCCATTTTTCATTGCCGTTTTGTGTACGCACATAAAAGCGATGCACGCCGGTAGATAAGGTATCTATTTCCACTGCAAAATTGCTTACCGAAACATCGTTACCGGACGCAATAGGAATGTTGGAGCCTTTTCCAAATCCGGGGTCTCTATCAAAAAAACATTCTGCAGCAGTAACATCAGAAATATTTGCATTCGGTGGAAAAAGAGAGCCGGGCGGTATGATAAAGAAAGTGGCCACATTCGTCATGCCCCATCTGTTATTTGCATTTTTTGTCCGGGTAAAAAGCCGGTGAATACCCGTAGAAAGGCTGGAAATATTTACCGGGAAATTGTTAACTGAAACATCAGCGCCGGAAGAAATCGTGATTGAAGCGCCTTTCCCAAAACCGGGATCCCTATCAAAATAATATTCCGCTGCTGTAACATTAGCTGCAGCCATATTAGGGGGCAAAGGAAAATTAACAGGCTGCGAAAGTTGCGCCGAACTATATAATGAAACAAACATCAACAGTAAAACGGTGGATAATATCTTATTTAAATATTTCATTTTGCAAGTTTTTTTTGAGCCGGTCAACACCCATTAATTAAGAGCTTTGGCAATTGATTATTCTTAAATGATAATCGCCGAAAAAATTCTTTAATGCGCTGCCGAACTCAGTGAAATATTTATCGTTGCTGTTCCACTATTTACCTGGTTGGGAACGGTAAGGGAATAAATACTGGGTATATTCGGCATTCCTGAAAGTATATAAGGGGCAGGGCCGCCATAAGCGCCACAATCTACCGTCGTGCCATTGATGTTGCCGGCGTTCAGCGCGGGAGAGCCGGCAGCCAACTGAAACTGGCCATCGTGTGATAAACCTGAGGGAGGATTATTAACACTGTTGTATGGTTGCGAATTTGCAGCCAGATATACCGTTTTCATATCCTTGCTAAACTGGTTGTTGTTGCCCGTAGCCACACCGCTTGTGTGGCTGTCGTTACTAAATATATTATAGGCAAAATAGTTACTGGAGCCATATTTCGTGAAATCCGGGCCGTAAAAGATGTTGTTTTGAAATACGCAGTTTTCACAGTAATATGCACCAGGATAAAGAAAGTCGTTATTGATAAAATAAGCATTGGTATTAGATAGATTGGTACTGAAATCCACTACTGCAAATAAAAAAATATTGTTGTACACCATTTCCCTCAATGCACTAAATGTGCCACCGGAAGGTTGACAAACTAAGTTTTGGCTGATAATGCATTGCCTTACGGTATCGTCATCGCAATTTATATTCGAACCGTTACCGAATACAATATTACCCACTACATAACACCTTTCAAGGGTAATATCCTGGTCATTCAAATACTGGTAACTATTCATGTACAAACCGGATATTACACTTTTAGCGCTTCCTAAATTTAAGGAAAGATGATCAACTGTTGAAACTGAGGTATTCCATTGGGTTTTAGGGTTAGCCGCATCAGTGAGGTAATAACCGGTACCAATGATGGTTAATCTTTTTGTTATGGTTGCACCTCCATAGCTCGTAGGCGACGCTTCCAGGTAAATAGTATCTCCTGCAGCGGCAGCATTTACCGCGGCTTGTAATGTTGTAAAATCGGCTTGTACGCCGGTGTTATTATTCACCCTCCACACCCTGGCGGAAGCGTTTTGAATAAGTATAAAAAGCAAAGCGCAAAGAGGAAAAATTTTTTTCATGACATTATATTTTTCTCCTGCAATGTCACAAATGAGACCCTAATTTCCCCGTGCCTTTTAATTAACGGGTGGATTTTTTTAACGGATGATCGTGTTTTATTTATAAGCGGAATGGAGAGGGCACTAATATCATTTCCAATTCTTATTTTCCTTCCAGCAATTTCAGAAATTCATCGCGCTTTCTTTTGCTAAGGGTGACCTTGCTGCCATTGGTCATAAGGATGCAGCCTCCGTCTTCTTTAAGAAATTTTTTTACATGAGCCATATTGATAAGAAATGAATTGTGCACGCGAAAGAAATTTTGTTCAGAAAGCAGGTCCTCATACTCTTTCAGATGAACAGAAGAAATGATCTTTTCCTGGTCTTTCCAATAAAAAATGGTATAAGCGCCCGCTGCTTCCAGGTATATAATATCGGCAATCGGCATAACAGTGATTCCATCCATGGAGTGGATGGTAAGGCGGTCGGGGATCCGTGCCGGATGCTCAATTTGTTTTATCAAAGATTGAAACCGTTGTTGTACATCAGTCTGTATTTTTTTTTCTTTCAACCGCTCAACACAATGCGAAAGTTCATCCGCATCCACTGGTTTTAGCAGGTAATCAAAAGCATTATACTTGAATGCCTTGATGGCAAACTGATCGTACGCGGTAATGAATACAGTTTCGAACGGTACCGGCTGTAGTTCCTGTAACATTTCAAAGCCGTTCATGCCGGGCATATTAATATCCAGAAATATAACTTCCGGATGATGATGCTTTATAAGATCAATACCTTCCTTAGCATTTGATGCCACACCGGAAATTTTGATATCGGGGCACTCCCGCTCCATCATCTCACGGAGCAGGTTTCTTCCTTTGGGTTCGTCATCTACAATAATTGCCTGCATGAATGTTGTTTTCTTAAAAATAGAATCTATGAAAATTCCTGCATATTAAAACAGTTTTTACGTTCCAGGCCAAAAGACTTTACCAACGGGAGCATCCGGTTAATAATCGCGCAGGTTTTCTTTACAGATGAACCAAGGCCATACAAAAATACCGGATATCAGGTTTAATATTACTTTCAGGTATTCCCGTTAATAATAGGGATAAACAAAGTTACCCTGGTGCCTGAAGGCATTTGTTTTCCTGTAACCGCATCAGCGCTTAAAAGATCTTCTACTCGTATTTCTGCCACCTTATTGCTCATCTTGCCTACGGTTTCTAACTGCTCTGATACGAGCCGCATGCCCAGTGAATGTTGTTCTTCGAGTGTTTTCATTTTAAGGTTTCGGGCTGCATCCCTTCCAATGCCATTATCTTCAATAATAACTTTTACAAAATTATCATCTGCCCGAAAAGTGATCAACAATTTTTTTTCTCCTTCTTTATGAAGCAATCCATGCCAGATAGCATTTTCTACAAAAGGCTGTATCAGCATAGGCGGAATTTTCAGAAAATCAGCTTCAATTCCATCCTGTCTGATAGAATAATTAAAAGACTGCTGGAAGCGAAGCGATTCCAATTCGAGATATAATTTCAGCATTTCTGTTTCCTGGCTCACGGTAATGAATGTTTGCTCTGAACGTTCCAGTATCATACGAACCAAATGAGAAAATTTGGATAAATATTTATATGCGGCATTCGTTTGACCGGTATAAATACATTCCTGGATGGAGTTAAGCGCATTAAACATAAAATGCGGATTCATCCTGCTACGGAGTGTTTTCAACCGCATGTCTGCCATTTGCTTATTGACGGTAGTTTTCAGGGCTTCCTGTTTGCGAATAGAGGTTACTCTGTAAGTGAAAACGGAATAAATCAATAAAGCAACCATCAGCACTACAGCCAGGCGAAACCACCATGTTTTCCAGAAAGGAGGCAACACCGTAATGTGTAATTGGGTATCTGCTTTATTCCAAACACCCTGGCTGTTGGCAGCTTTTACATGCAAAGTATAATTGCCGGCAGTAAGATTAGAATAGGATACAAAATTACGGTTTGCAGCAAATATCCATTTAGCGTCCACCCCGTCTAAGCGGTATGCGTATTTTGTAGCTTTGCCATTGAAGAATTGAGGAGCATCAAAAGTGGCGGAAAAATTGTTCAACGGATAATGCAAAATAAGCGCCCCTGATTCTTCCACAGGACGATGAAAGACGACCTTGCGGCCTCCAACCCTGACTTCAGTAATATAGGTAGGAGAAGTGGATGATGAACTTTGAAACTCAGCGGGATTAAATCTTAGTAAGGAACCTTTTCTACCCACCAGAATATTGCCGTCTTTATCTTTAGCCATTACACCGGCGAAGTCGCCGCCCTGCAGTCCGTTTTGCTCATCATAATTAATAAAAGTTTTCTTTACAGGGTCAAAGCTGGAAATACCGCTTCCTGTACACATCCACAATCGTCCGTTTGTATCTTTTACCAGCGCTGTGATATTATTATTCGCCAGGCCTTCTTCCTGCGCGTATAAAGTAAACAGGCCATTTCTGGTATTCAGACGATTCAATCCTTTATTGGTAGCAATCCAAAATGTACTGTCATCTCCGGCTATAATGCCCGATACTATGTTTCCTTTTAAACTTTGTGAATCATTTTGATGATCTGTATAATTTATAAATTGATTTTGTTTTCTGTTAAACAAACTTAACCCCTTGTCTGTGCCGACCCATACCTGGTTGAATTTATCTTTGTAAATGCCCCACACAAGGTCATTACAAATGCTGTAAGGATTTACTTTACTGTGATGATAATGAGTAAAAGTTTTTTTTACCGGGTCATATACATCCATACCGTGGCCATACGTGCCGATCCACAATAAGCCACTGTCATCCTCCATCAGAGAAATAATCTTATTGGAAGCAGGTGAACTATCTTTTCCATCCTTGTGCAGATATCCGTTAAATATGTTTCGCTTTTCATCGTAACTATAAAGCCCGTTGAAAGTTCCAATCCAAAGTAAACCATTTTTTGAACGGAGCACATCGCTGATCTGCACATTGTTTACATTATTGCTATTGGGAGGTACTTGCTTCCATTCATGAAGAATATGAAAATGATCATCTAATTCTGTAAGCCCATTTCCATACCACGCAGCAACGAAATAATGTACAGGCTTTTCGGAGGTATCTACCAATATTTTGCTGATATTTCCTTTTAAATAGGTTATATCAGAGAAAAGCTGGTCACCCGGCACATATTCATCCAGTCCATTATCAGTGCCAATCCAAAGTATGTTTTCATTATCAGTGATCATGCACCTTATTTGATTATCGCTGAGTGAATGCAGATCAGAATGATCGGGTAGAATATGAGTGACTGAACGGTCATTAACAGGGAAGCTGTCTATTTTTAATAAACCCTCTGAAGTACCTGCCCATAAAGTATAGTGTCCGTTTCCAGTGCGTGTTTCCCCCAATGAAAATACCAGGTTTACAGTACTTTTAAAAGTATTCTTATGATTCCATTTATAAGGGTAGAATAAACAGGTAACCGGATCAAACTCAATCAATCCTGATCCCCAGATGCCCACCCATATCCGGCCCTGGTGGTCTTCAAATAAGGTAGTAATTGCATTTGCTCCAGGTTTGGTTTCAGGGTTTAAGGTAAAACGTTTAAAGGTGTGCTGCTTGCGGTTGAACAGCACCAATCCTGAAAAAGTACCCAGCCATAAACGCCCCTTGCTGTCTTCCAGGAATCTGCCTACAGAAGACAGCCTTTGTTTATTCAACGAATCAGGAAGTATCTGAACTGGTATAAAATGTTTTGATTTTTTGTTGAAATAAGAAAGTCCTGATTCATTTCCGATCCAGACGGTTCCTTCTTTATCAATATAAACGTGGCAGTTTTGATTATCATTTAATGAAAATGGATTCTGAAGCTGATGGCTATAATTCATGCTCTGGTGATCATAAGGATTGAAACGGCAGATGCCTTCATTCGTGCCCAGCCATAAATATCCGCTGTCATCTTCTGCAATACTGATAATGTAATTATCAATGATGGAATGAGAGTCAAACCGGCTATGTTGAAAAACTTTTACATCCCTGCCATCATATTCATTCAACCCGTTATGAGTACCAATCCAAAGAAAACCGCGTTTGTCGTGGTAGAGACAAGTAATTTCATTACCTGACAAACCATTTTGTGTAGTGATTTGATCAAAAAAAAGTCTGGATAGATTATGTAGTTGCTGGGCAAATAAATTTTCAGTACCTGCAACAAATACAAGTAGCCCGGTTAAAAATATCCTTATTGTGCCCCGAACAGAAAGCACGGCTTTTATATTTTAAATAAAAGTAAACCATAAATGGAAATAAGAAACAGAAAAAGAACTTATTTATTTGTTTACTAAAACCTTGCTTCAATAAAAATAATTCGATGGAAATCACTGCCAGCCAGATCCATTCGTGCATAAATAATTCGAATTACCGGCATTAAAATATTTTCGTTTACCCTGCAGTAATCATACTGTTACATTTTATAGTTGCTGAAATGCCCACACCATCAGCAGTTTTGCCTTCTACTACCACTGTTTTAATAGAACCAGATTCCATAAGAGTTGCCTTGCCACTTCCTGTTAAAGGCATTTCCAAAAAACTGGTACCCCCATTAATTTCATAAGATTTTCCTTTGAGTATTTTCCCAAAGGCTACTTTTAAATAAAATTTATCAGTTCCTTTTTTCGCAGCATCTTTATCATCTATGATTAATTGCAGGCTTGATAATTCATTATCGGCTTTTCCTTTTTCGGAATATTGATTGCCGAAAGAATTATCGCCGGTTAATCCTTCACTACAGGTGGGATCGGCGCTGGTAGCGGTGTATGTTCCTGCATTGGGGCCGCCGGTAAGGGTTACGTTAATTTCAGTGCCTGCTGCGCCGCTGCCCGGTGCATCATTTGTGGCCGGATTAGAAGTGGGATTTGAATCTCCATTGCCGGAAGTTTTTGCTGGTTTATTTCCGTTGTTATTGCAGCTTAGTAGAAAAAGTGTTGCTGCGAATGTGATAATTTTTTTCATTTTCATTTTTTTAGATGCGTAAATAAAATAATTAAGATTAACTTTTAATCGAAATCTTTGTATCAGGAAATACTTCGATGTTTCAAAATGCTATTGGATACCATTTGGGGTCATTACTCCGTGGCATGTTATCGTTGCTAAAATAATAATACCATCAGCGGTTTTCCCTTCAATAATAACTATTTTGGAATGACCGGTTTCAGTTAATGTAGCTTTACCGCTACCTTCTTTTGAATTATCACGTGTATTGATTTCGTAAGTTTTTCCTCCTGCTAATTTTCCAAAACCTACCATGATAGAAAATTTATCAGTTCCTTTTTTGGCGGCATTTTTATCGTCAATGATTAATTGTAAACTTGATAACTCATTATCGGCTTTACCTTTTACTGAATATTGATTGCCAAAAGAATTGTCGCCGGTTAATCCTTCGCTACAAGTAGGATCCACGCTCCTGGCGCTATAAGAGCCTGCATTGGCACCCCCTTTAAGTGTTAGGGTAATTTCAGTTCCTGGCAGGCCGGAAGTAGCTGCATCGGTTTTTGTTGTTGCAGTAGAAGTGTTGCCAGTAGTGGCGTTGTCCGTTTTACTATTGGTGGAGCTATTGCATCCTAAGAAGAATAATGCTGATGCGATAATGATGATTTTTTTCATTTTGTTTGTTTTTATATTATGGAGTTATGATGCTTATTATGGGTTCGTCTTTTTGAATCATTATTTTTATTTCATCTTTATAGAAAATGCACCCGATGCCCACATATATTGCCCTGCGGCGATACAAACTGCCCGGAAAAATATCTCTTGATAATTTTTTTGTTTATCAAAAACCACGATGGGGCACTGCAATTTTTGAAAATGTCTTTCTAACCTTCATTTAAAAATTCATTTTATTGTGCAGTAAAAGGAGTCGCTTGTTTTGCTCCTGCTACTACTTGTATTACCTGATTGGCTTGCATGCCAAACACGTTATTTTGGCCTGCAACTTCTTTATTTGCCGTCCCTCCGTTAGTAGTGCCACTTTGTTGCAGGGAAACCGTTGCCGAATTACTTCCCCCGATATAATTACCGTTTGCATCATAATTACTGGTAGAGGTATAATCGCCGCCAACTCCAAAGCCTGAACTTTTTTGGTTGGCGTCATTTTCTTCCGTTGGCACATTACCGCCTATGGATGCGCTTCCTGTGATGCTGTTGCTGTGCCCCGTAATATTATGGTCTGCATCCATTTGCCAGGTAGTATTAGCTTTTCCTCCGAGTTTGGCAATTCCGAAATCCAGTGCCCCGCCTGCTTCTGCACTTGCGGTACTACCGGTAGCATGTCCTTGATTGTTGTAGTTTACAGTTCCGCCTACTGAGGCGTCAACTTCAACCACTTCATCGAATTTATAGGCTATGCCCGCTGTTGCACCATAGCCATGGTCAAAATCATTGTTTTTGGAATATATGTTGTCCTTAACTTTTCCCGTTGTTAAATCTTTGTTTGTGGTGTAAGTAAAACCTAATTGAATAGGGCCAATTTTAGGTCCGATAGTGAATTTAGTATAATGACAATTTTCAGTAATTGAACCTAAAATACCAATTGGAAAATCAATATCCTTACAATTTGGGTCTGCAAATTCTTTGATGTGTTTTGGCCTTTTTGAAAAAGGGCTCGGAGCATTAATTACACGTACTTTTACACCATATATAGGGCAATTTTCTGATGCTAAGGCAAAACCACTATGTGTCAATAAAGGTTCGATGATTCCTGACCAACAGCCATAAGTGCCTAATATAGCTGATCGAACTCTATCTTCCCGGTCGAGATTCAGTACTTCATTGCATTTGGGATCATGAACCCTGCTGACAAAAGGTGCATCGTTTTTTAGATACCAACGACATTCTTTTATTATATTATCATAGAGTTTGCTCCAGCTTTCAGAACCGCTTGCCAACAGACTGTTTCCATCTGCGTATAGATGTCTGTATTCCTGGCAAAGACATTTTTCATCTTTACATGCCCCTATAATTGGTTGTGCATTTCTGATTGATGTAATAACATTATCCCCAAATGGTTTTAAAGTTTTTTTATTGAAGTCGATAAGCAATTTGCTGACCCGCCTTTGAAACAAAAGGCTAATCATTCCATGCAGGCCTGAAAACTTTGTATAATCTCTGTCGTGCATCAAATCGCCATGCTCATCAAAATAAGACACTCCATAGAAGCGGGCATTAATATCGCTTCTTTTCTTTCTGATGGCGGTGATTTGTGCAAAAGCTTTTGGGTATGCCGAGTTATATTGCCTCACGGCCTGGGGAATATCCTTTACATCTTTTATATTAAAGACAGGGAAAAATAATGACGGAAAAGTAACGTCAGCGCCTGGGGGCGGATCCTGCTCCGGGCTATTGTCCTCCTTTCCAAGGTTGTCAAAAGTGTGATTGTCTGAAGGATTACCTTCCTGGTCTGTTCCTGTTGCACCTCCACAAATGGCTGCAAAACCCGCAGAAGGCCCGCCGTTGCCGCCGCTTGCTCCCAGCGATCTTGGCGAGTTTGCCAGGGAGGCGTCCAATTCTTTGGCAAGGCATTGAAACAGTGCTTTGATGTCGCCTTTGGCATAAGCGAGGCTGGCGTTCCCTTCCAATGCCGGCTGAAAATTACTGCTTAGCGCTAAAGCTTTACCAAAATATTTTTCCGAAGCATTAAAATCACCATAATAAAAGGATGCCCAGCCTATGTTGGCATATACATAAGGAGATTTTAGAGAATCGGGTAGCAGATGATCTGCATAAAAGTAGCATTGCAATGCCCGTTGCAATTCATTTTTGTCGCGGTAATAAACGCCCAATCCGCTTGCTGCATACGGATCAGTTGGATGAAGTATGGTACCTTTGGCAATCAGGTAAGCAGAAGCATCCGGCGATAGCCCGAGAGATAGATAAAAAAGTCCTGTACCTGCCACATTAAGATCTTTTCTTTTCGCCATGGTATCCAATTTTGCTCGAAGCAAAACGTTTTTCCCTACACTACTTGTATTAATAATACTTTGTGCCAATGCTTTTAAATCAATTGCATTTAATACCGGTAATTGTTCCGCATGATGTGAGAGATCTTGTTTCGGCGTAGCATCAGAAAATTGCTGCATCATCACCATCCCGTTATTTAAGCCGGTATCTAATTTTTGAATGAGTTGATTTACATCGGGTATTCTCATTTTATTCAAATCTGGCATTTGTACTCCAGCGAGTTCCGGATGTGTCTTTTGCAAATCCTTTAATTGTGCACCTGACTCACTCATCTGTTTTTGAATGTTAGTGTCTGATTTCACATCCTGCATCGCTTTTTGGGCTTTCTGCATCGCCTGTTGATATTGCGGATTTGATTGTAGTTGCTGCAACTTTTTTTGTGCTTCCTCCATTTGTTTCTGCACATTCGCCGGTGCCTGTGCATTTGTGTGCAAAGCAAAAAAAAGTAGCCCTGCAATTATTAAAACTGCCTTTTTCATCATTTTCTATTTTAATTTTTCACAATAGTGCTATTCAATTTCTCTACATCAATCAACTTTACCATCTTTTCAACATTGGATTTATTGCCCGAGATATTGATTGAGATGTTTTGCACTTTGTCGCTCTTTATTTTTTTAGGCGTGTGCTCATCGCCCTGGCCATTGAGGTTAAAGCCTGCCTGGTAATAACCATACTGGTCCGGTTTCGTTTGAAAATTGCCGAGTAATATCAGGAGTACATTATTCCATTTTACAAGCTTTTTGTTTTCCTGGTTCCTGGGAATAGCATACATTTTTGAAACTTTAGCTCCGCTTTCGGGATATAATTTAGGTATGGATTCTATTGGGCCTAAAGATTGATCTATGGCTTCTGCAGTAAAATTATTTATGCGAAACGATACCTGCAGGGTGGTGTGATTTCTGAACCGGAATGTTTGCTCTTCCCAATTGTCTTCCTGTTGTTCTGTCCCTGAGTTATCATGTATTTTTTGCGTCATGTCAGTCATTTTATTGATAAACTCTTTTTCTTTTTGCTGATAATATTTGGGATGCTTGTCTTTTGTGAATAAGGCTGCGCCTTCGTCCTGGTGTGCGGTTGTGTAGGTGGTGTAGAGATTCATGTAGTAATTCGCAGAGTCCTGGTATTGCTTGTACTTGGGGCTTTCCATCAAAGATTGTGCATTGTCGTAATTAGCTTCCTGGCTATTCAAACGGGTTTTAGCATAATCACTTTGATAACTTTTCCAGGCCTGCAACGAATCTTTATTAATAATAAATTGAAAAGTAATGTCAATGCCACGTGGCGAGCGAATCGGGTAGGGAGTGCCTCCGTTCTGCAATGCGCCTTCATTGGTATATTCTGATAATTCTACCATCGGCCAACCCAGGTTGTCAGACGCATCTTCCATCATATCGGTTATGATTACACGCATTTTATCCTGCATGTCAATTTCCTGTGGCAGGATGTCATTCTTTAACCGAATTTCACGGCTTTGCGATTCTTCGATGAACCCTGTTTCGGGCTTATCGGCCGGCCATTGCGGGTAATCCTGTGCGTAAAGTGAAGGATTGGTTAATAAAATAAACCAAAAAAGAAATGCTTTTTTCATAAGAGGATTATTTTAATTTTATTTTTTCGGGTAAATAAATTGTAAAATACAATAAGAGCCTATCGTATAAATACAAAATAAAAATCTGTTCTATTTGTTTGTTTACTGTCATAAAAAATAATCTTTAAAAACTTTTTGGTCCCCATTATTCGCGATTCAATAATCTTTAAATTTTTATTCCTTATTTACCCAAAGCAATACTGCATGATATTGTTTCTTTGATTGAATTGAATGTTTCGCGCCCTCTATATCAGTATAGCTGCTATCTTTTGACTGACTAAAATCAATGGAAAAGCCGTTCTTTATTTTCTTAATATTATCATCGTTGCTACCCAGGCCAACTCCATCGGAGTTTTTTTCAGATACTTTATTAATAGTCTTTTTTAATTTACCCGAATTGACATCCTCTCTCCAAAATTCATCGGTACCTGTCACATCAAATGATATCCCTGCACCCTGTATGCCGCCTTTAAATCCTTTCAACAACGGGTCGTATTCAAATAACAATCCCTGGTTCTGCACAGGTGTGCCTGCATAATTTCTTAAATCCCTTTCTTCGGTATTTCCATTGGGCGCCTTTCGAATATCATCTTCGTGATAGTTATAAAATCCGTTGACTTTTGTGTTGATTGCCTTATCGCCCTGTTCGGTATTGACGAGCACATAGCCGTTCTTTTCCGGTGGCGTTGCATCAAGCAGCATGGAAGCTGACCCTACAGCTTTTGTTGTTTTAGTGAGATCGCGAAAGCTGGACTTTATGGTTTCCTTTGATTCCTTAGCGCAGACATAAGCAAAAAACCAATGCTGACCCGGGTCAACTATATGCATCCGGCATAAAATCGTTACTACTTCTTTAGACGTGTCGTTTGCTTTAAATTTTACGCTTAGAATTACCGGGTTGGTTTTGGGGATTTTTTCGGGCGCTGTATAAACGGCGCTAAACCCACTAAGGTCCGACTTAACACTTCCCATGTTATTTTCGGAGCCAAGTATTGCCCAGATCGGTATTGCACCCGTAATGTAAGTGTTTGCACCATTTTGTGCATGGAAATCCTGATCGTGGTATTGAAGCCGCAATGTCATTTTTTCGCCAATCGGAACCATTGTATTCATTGGTAACACATAATAGTCCAAAGCAGTCTGTGCATTTGCTTTTGCAGTTAGTAGAGAAATGAAAGCAGATAATAAAATGGTAATTTTTATGAATTTCTTTTTCATCATTTTTATATTATTGAAATGAAAAACCATGAACTAATCCTTTTAAAAAAAATGATTTGCATTTTCAGTTATTGATTTACTCTTTTTACCCTGAATTCACCACTCACATAATAGTGGTTACCATTTTCGTCATTGAGTATTGCTTTGAAAGTGCCGGTAATATAGCTCCCTGCGGCTGCCGGATATTGGGTAATGGTAATAGAACCGCTTGTTCCCTTTGACGGATCCTGCCCCAGGAAAGGCCCTTCAGTATTATTAAAGTCAATTGAAATACTTCCTGATGGTAATGGTTTATCAAGCACATCAGGGTCTAATGGAAAATTGCCAATACTATTGGGTTCTATGTGCAGATTGACGCTAACATCGGTTTGTTTGCCTCCTTTTTCAAAAGTGCGCATAAATATAATTTCAGTTGTTCTGTCAGGGATAGATTCTCCGTTATTATGTACAATACAATTATAACCTACTGTAAGGTCATTTGGAAAAACATAGGTTTCCGGTTTCCCATCAACTTTCCCGACCACAAGTTTTGCATTACCTTCAGGTATTGCATTATTATCTATGGTTTGTGCAATACATGGATGTGAATACACTGCCATTGTAAGTAAGTTTAGTAATAATAATTTTTTCATGGCTTTTTTTTGATTTTCTATGGTTGTATTTTTAATATTTCCTGTAAGGAAGTTTTATCAATTAGAGAGATAATCTTTTCTGCTAATTCTGTCCCACATCCAATTCGTATATACATTGCTTGTATGCTCAGTTTTTTTGCTTCGGGTTGAAATACGGGCGAACAAATAATATGGCCATCTTCAAATTGGGGCGTTGTCCATTTGCCAACAAATAAATAAGTTCCGCCGTCATCATGAAAAGTGTAATTGCTGGTGTTTTGTACATTCTCAATTATGAATACATTGTCATTAATTTTTTTTATTTGTGCGTGGCTCAGATCCAGTGTATAGTTGTTTAACACAGGTTGATTGAATGTGGTTTGTAAATGAAGTTTGAATTTTCCTGGTTCTTCTTTTTGCATGGCTTCTATTTCTTTTTGTTTGGAAGCATCCCCTTTTACAGAAAGGGTAATGTCTTCCACCATTTTTTGTAAAAAATCATGATAAGCGCCTTTGATTGGATTGGCATTTACATCCAAATCGTAGTCAATTCCACTTTGAGGATTAGCACGAAAGAAATGCGTCATATCACTGCGATACCTGCGCTCCAGGGGTTTGTATTCAGTAGCGCTGCTCATATCCCAACCTTTTGCGTTTAGATATTTTATAACCGGGCTTAAGGCGCTGTTCAAAGAGGCAAACACTTTTTTATAGAATGATTCTTCACATTCGGTAGCGCTGTACCATTGCCCTAAATCGTAATCGGGACTCATTTCATTATAAATGGTATTGTCGCAACCGGGATAGCTATCAGGAAGGTGTTCGAGTGACGGTTTTTTTTTACTTAAAGAAATTTTACCTGATATAGCCATTGGCGCTGATGGTTCGCCAATTGTTAACTGCGATTTATCTGAATTTGAGTAAGTAGAAACGGTTCCGCTAAAAGATAATTTCACGTGGAGCGAATCTAACTGAAGTACTTTGAGCGAAAGCTGTGCACCTTTTGGTGCATTGAATTTCTGCAAAATTCCTGAAGTATTCTCAACAATCATTTCAAAATTATTGTACGCACCCACTTTCTCGGATTCAATATAATCGACAGGAAAATGATAGGTGTTTTTATTGGCACCAAGCTCTATGTAAATAGCACTTTTGCCATTGGTTAAATTGATAATAATATATGATTTTCCGTTGTGGCTAAACCAATATGTTTTAACCGGAGCCTGGCCTGCAACGCTTCCGATACGCTCTTTTGAAGCATCCTTCCAATCTAACCGTGATGGAAATGCAGGATTGTTAAGCATGATATAATTATCGCCATCAAGATAAATATTATCTGCCTGCGCTGTCGCTTGGGTTGCTATCAAAAGAAGGCAGGAAATCAATGCCGTACAAAAAATATTTTTCATCTCAAATGCTTTAATTTTTCAACAAGTGTCCAACTTTGTCAAAACAATATTGTGAATCATTTTAATTGTAATTAAGACTTCAATTCAAGAATTTCTCATGACGGATTTTAAAAATTTAGAAAAGCGTTGGGCGTTCGATTATTTTATAATAATCTCCCGCCCATTGCTTGACACTCAATGAAAAACCTATATCTTTTAGAAAAAATATCCAACCCTCACTCCAAAAAATGAAAGTGTTCCATTCTTTGACCAACCTTCATATTTGGCTTTGCTTTATCAGATAAAACATAACGACCCATAACGCTGCCACCGATACCAAATGAATAAGCATTGGAAAAATCACCTGTTGGGAAAGCCGCTTCGATATTAATGCCCACTTGTATTTTTTGGGCGATAGATGAGGCAGATTGTGCCTGGCACATTGAAGTGAAGAATAGAGCGATAGCAGTCGCAAATAGATTTTTGAAGTTAGTCATGATTTTTTTTTTAAAAATTTTAAATGGTTTAATAGATTTCTCTTAAATCGCCTCTCGCGGGATATTAAAATTCTAAGGATTTAAATGAATAAATTTTGGTCTTGTACTATTTTTTTCAATCAGGAAATCACAATAAAATAGAAATCTTTATAATTTCTTTGCCTGCTGGCATTGCAGGTTTCGTTCCTGGTAATTTCATGGACTGCACTTCAAACCTATAAGGTTTCTAAAACCTTATAGGTTTTTTTGTATTACATCTTCACAAATTCAACTCTCCTGTTATTGGCTTTCCCTTCAGGTGTGGAATTATCACTGATTGGTTTCGTATCGCCAAAGCCTTTGGTAGTAAGGCGTGAGCCATCAATGCCCATTTTTACCAATTGAGCTTTTACCGCCTTTGCCCGTTGTTGTGAGAGTGTAAGATTGTGAGCAGCCTGGCCTGTATTATCGGTGTGGCCATCTATTTCAAATTTTAAATCAGGATTACTTTTCAATACGCCGACAATCATATTCAGCGTACCCATACTTTCAGGTTTGATTTCAGATTTATCAATATCGAAAGTGATACCGTGGGTTATAATTTTTGCTTCGGTAAACTTCTTACCTATCATATTCATACCGCCGCCTTCAGCAAGCCGGATATTTGTTACCATCGCTTTACCACTTACTCTTATTCCGAACTTATTGATAGGTAAAGTGGCCACCTGCGGGATAACGAATATTCTGTTCTGATCTAAATAAATTTTCATTTGCTTATTGCGATAGGCGATAGAAATATGATGCCATTTGTTTACAAAGTTGTTGTCTGCAAGATTCTCCGGTAGGTCTATTCCACTCGCATCATATAAATGCCCATCAAAAAAGCCAAGATGTTCCGGACTTAAATCCCAATCGTCATATCCGTTGATTGGATCATCATTTCCGTAAAAATTTAATCCTACCCAGGGATCCCTGATATCTTCGTCCCCTTTTGCAAAAGGTGAATACATATCAAATTCGACAGTGAAAGCATCGGGCATATATCCTGATGTTTTTTTCATTCTTGGTTGCAGAACTGCTGCATGGTCTCCTCCCTGCCCGGCTGTTAAAACAAATACGTTTTTGCCATCAAAAGTATTTACCTCTCCTTGTCCATAACATAGTAACCAATGAGCAGGCAATTCTCCCTGCTGGTCTTCTGAAAAATCATCGGCAAAGAAAATAGAATCTCCGGGAACAAAATCAAAGTTCTTATAAGATTTCAAAGATGGTGGCGCAGAAGAATTTGATGAACCGGACGACGCGCTATTTCCAGAGGAAGAATTATTGGAATTATCATTAGAAGAATTATTGTCCGATGAATTGTTATTTCCTTTTGCGGCATTGCCTGCAGCGCCTTCTGTTTTATCTATCGCCTTATCTGTAGCATTCCCCGCATCATTGGTTACATGGTCTGCGGCAGTTTCTTTTACTTTTTCTTTTAATCTTTTCAGAAATTGACCCTGGGAATACTGGCAAGCGAAAATTAAAGTAATACCTAATATTATACTTTTAAAAATTGGTAATGATGCTTTCATAATTGAAACAATTTTAATTGAAGAAGTGAAGATTTATGTTCGCTTCAAAGGAATGATTTTATACTACAATATCCTATCGTATAAATGGATGATTTTTGTGAGTGTAAAAGGTTGCCAACTTTTTAAAAGTTGGCAACCTTAATACATCAATTCCATTATTGCTTCTCAAATGGAGATCCTAAAAAGCAAAATAAGAGTATCGTACAAAAGGATGATTTTTTGAATCTGTATTAGCAATTGTCTGGTAGGCTAATAAATAGCATAGATTATGTAAGCTCTGAAAATCAATGTTTTAAATCTTAGCATGAGCGGAATAGGAAATAATGGGTTTGACGTAAAAATTTAAACTCAATTAAAACTTGTTTAAAACGTGAAACATATTACTGATCTTTAAGGTTTAAAAAGAAGTTTTAAGCTTATTTTATTATTATAATTGATAAAAATTATGAGAACGAAGGAGCGTTTTTCTGTATTAATACCTGATGGAGAAAGCGGCCACGCCATAAATGTTCTTAGATGCTTAGGACAAATGAAACATGTTAGAGTATTCGTTTTATCCAGCGACCCTAAGTCTATAATTCGTTTTTCTAAATACTGTTATAAATTCATAAGTTATGCAGATGAAAAATGTAAGGAGAAAAGATTAAACGCAATTTATGATACAGTTAAAAAAGTAAAGCCTGATGTTATTTTGCCCGTTGACATAAACACTATATCAATAGTGTTATCTAATAAGGAAACTCTGTCTAAATTGGCGTCCATTGTACCTTTACCATGTTTAGATGAATTTCAAATTGCAAATGATAAAGGCTTGTTATCAGAATGGCTAATAAGAAATCAAATTCCTTGCCCACCTACCATATTATTTAAAGTAAATGATGCCGGGTTTGATGAGGCTATCTCTTCTTTTTTGTTTCCTGCATTATTGAAACCCTGCACGGGATTTGGAGGGGAGGGAATTGAATTTATTGAGGATCAAAATGCGTTATATAATCTCATTAAAGAACGAGCCATTTCCCGGGAATTTATCCTTCAATCTTTTATTAATGGTTATGACATTGATTGTAGCATACTTTGTGAGAATGGGAAAATATTAGCTTATACGATCCAAAAAGGATTTGTTTATGGGAATATCCGCTTTAGACGGGCTGCCGGTATTGATCTTTTTCATGATGATAAAATCTACAATATTGTACGTGAAGTGGTGGAAAAGTTTAACTGGACTGGCATTGCGCATATTGATCTGCGTTATGATGCGCAGGATGATCAGGTTAAACTTATTGAAATAAATCCCCGTTATTGGGCAACTTTAATGGGTTCATTTTGCGCTGGAGTAAACTTCCCATACCTTGCCTGTCTCTCCGGATTAAAACGTGATATTTTAAATTCAGAAGTTAAACCTGTACGCTATATTCAAGGCAGAGCGGCTTTAAAGAGCATGACGAAAATGATTTTGCCCAGGAAGAGGAAAAAACTAAAAATTCAATACTCTTTTAAATTCATATTAAAAGACCCATTACCTACTATAATATTCTATCTAAAAGCTGAATTATCAAGAGTAAATAAGCTCGTGGGTATCTCCAAAAAATAACCAAATCTGATTTGTTATAAAGCCTGTTCGGAAAATCTCCTTTTCGAAAATCTTATTTGATTTTCTAACTTTTATTGGAGTGAATCAACCAGGAGGAAGGTTTGGAAACGCAAACAACTTGAAAAAAAATTATTGATTCCATTTCGCTTGAATATTTCTGAGTTTGATTAAATAAGGAATCAGTAAAACCAATTCTAACCTGATGGTAGCATGAAAGTTTTGGATGGCCAAAGGTAAAACCGTCATAAAAATAACACACATTATAATTCCAACGATGGCATCAATTGTTCCTAATATAATAGCATAATCTTTTTCGAACCATAAGGAAAAGGCAGCTATTCCCTTGAATATAGCGACAAGTATAATTGTAATACCGGTGGCGGATAACGCCTGATTGGATTCCAACCCATAAAGAGCCAGGTTTTCCGGAATGCCAAATAACCCTAAAAGCAAACATCCGGCCGCTGCAACTCCGAAAATCATAAAAAGCCAGCAGAAAAATTTCATCCACCAGGGAAGCAATTGACGCCTGTTAATTTTTATAATTTCAAATTGATTTAAAAAGTCTGTTGATTGCTGCATATTGGTAACTTCCGGTTTTTACTTTTCTTTCCGGAAGAAAAGTTTAAGTAACAACGATTTGGGAAATACTTCCATTTATAATTTTTCTAAAAATAAATTGTAACTATTCAGGTTAATCAGAATGTGGATAACCTTGCAAAGCAGGATGGAAAGGGATGATAGGTTTTCCAGACATAGCTAAGCCAATGGCATCCATAATAGAGTAGCCGTTTTTGCGCATCGTATCAATGTAACTTC
>DASSHD010000371.1:0-22746 GCA_035693085.1 Hanamia sp.
ACGAAGCAATGGCGATGTGACATCAACATTACTTTTGAAAAATGGCCGGGCATCGAGCCCGACCATTTTTAGCAAGAACTTCGCTGCTGGCTCTGTTCTATCAATATTATTATTAACTGACACAGTTTATTTTACACTCCCAAAATGACCGGCTTATTTCTATTAAAAAAATATTTTTAAACTGGTAATGAATTCCGGTTTAGCTTTTCCAACAAACATACACTTCCTTCCCAACTTCCCATTCATTTTTCCCCAACCTCACAACTATTGAAAACTCATCAACTCTCACTTCTACTTCATAAAAACTTCCCCAAAAACTTATCTTTTCCACAATTCCTCTCACACCATTTTCTGAATTTGCGCTAATGATAAAATCTTCCGGACGAATGATTACATTTTTCTCATTCGCTTCAATGCCAAACAAAATAGCTTGTTCGGGTATTAATAAATTGTACCTGCCAAACATACCTGCTACATATTCATTCACAGGGTGATGATAAATTATTTCAGGTGTGCTTTGCTGAATTATCCGGCCTTTCTTCATTACAATGATTTCATCGGCCCAAGAAAGTGTATCATTTGGATCATGCGATGTTAATAAACACGTAATCTGCAGCCTTTCCGTTATATCTTCCAATACAGATTTTAATATATTCGTATGTATCGGATCAAGATTTGAAAACGGTTCATCCAAAATCAACATCTTCGGTGATTTTGTCAATAACATGCACAATGCGATTCGTTGTTTCTCTCCCCCGGCAAGCTGATCCGTTTTTCGTTTCATCAAATCAGCGATCCGGCATATTTCAAATAACGTTGTTGATTCCTCATCGCTTAATTTATTTTGAAACCACACCAAATCCTCCACTTTATAATTGTGCAACAGATCATGCTCCTGTGATAAATATCCAATCTCTTTATGTCCCGCCAATAATTTTTCTTCCGGTCCTATTACTCTTTGGCCATTGAATAAAATAGTTCCGCTATCCGGTTGCGCATGCCCACTTATCATTTTCAGCAAGATTGTTTTACCTGCCCCTGATTCTCCCGCGATCGCAATCTTCTGCAACAACTTCTGCTCGAAACTAATCTGGTCAATCAGCAAGCCTCCCTTTAGTTGTTTGCTGATATGTTGTACTTCTAATAACGCCATTCTCAAACAATTTTATCAAAAGTACAATTGAATAAAGAGGATCCGCCATTTTTGTGGTGTTTCAAGGAATCGAACCTTGTTCTTTCCGGCTTCAACGGAACGCATAGACCAGCTCTGCCAAAACACCATTGTTTTATAAAAAAAAGCAGCGGCACACGGCTGCACCGCTGCTGACTTTTAACTCAATTCTCCATCAACATTTCCCTTCTGAAACCAATCACATTTGTTTTAGTTGGTTCCTGGTAATTATCCTCCGGATTAGTAATCTCGGCTAACGTCATTGGCGCCGTAACTACATTTTTTAACCCTAAATGATTACTTAACGCAATAGCCTTTTCAATACTTAATTTTTCAAACTCATACCTCGCTATCAATCTTCCTTTTCTTAATAAAGCATTATCAACTAAACCAATTTTGCTGTTGAACGTACAGATGATCTGGACATTCAAACAATCACTCAATAAACCATCACTAATGTTAAGCAAGTTACTTACGCTGCTGTGGCTGCTATACTTCCTGTCCATAATTATATTTTCAGCATCTTCAATCACCAGCACTGCGTTAGGATTGTCCAGTAACAAACCCATGAATTCAGGATTCATTAAATTGCCTGCTACCGATGGTGAAACAAACATTACTTTCTTTTTGAGATTACCAATCAGGTATCTTAAATAAGTCGTTTTACCAGTGCCGGGCAAACCATGCAACAGCACAATTCCTTTGTCATTTTCTTTTGCGAGCCTCTCCCTGATGAGTGCATCTATTATTTTAAAATCATCATTGTAGTAAAGGTTAATATCAAGATGTGTAGGTTTGATGGCTAAAGTTTTCAGGTCAAGCTGGTTGCCACTTAAGGAAATAATATTGATCTCATAATCCTTTTCCTTTTCAGGCGCTCTTAGCATCTTGAATTCCTTCAGCATTTTGTTTGCCATTGCATAATCACTTGTAGCAAAATAAATTTCAAGCCAATCATCTGCAAGCTTCACCATTAATTTATTTTCAATAACAAATATGGTTTTTGAAAAACAAACCCTGTCATCTCCCCAATCGTGATAGATACGCTGATACACATCTTTTACTTTACCATATTTCCCGTCCTGTATTAGCTCAAAGATCTTTTTTGTATCAACATTACAGATGTAGGCAACACATGGAACAACCTTGAATAGTTTCATATACAAAACTTTCGCCTCAATAAAATACTGATCGAATAGTTGATCGTTGTTTTTTGATTTGAATGGGTTTCTCCATTTTATTTTAATCATTTTTAAAATGTCGCTGCTTCGCAAAAGAAGAGATAACATTACACCGACGATAATTGCTTCCATTTTAATTTATTTATTACCGGGCACAAAAAAACCGGTCAGTTATTAATTTTTACATGACCGGGTAAGCATTATCGTTTCTTGTGATTAATGATTACACGATCGCTGTATAGATTCTTTATTATTGTTGTACAAAAAAATACTAATTGTCATTTTTTGTTTGTTTACTACAAATAAAAAACCCCGCATCAGCGGGGTCTTACTATTTATAAAAAGTTTATTTAGATAAATCGCATACCCCGCCTTATTTGAAGCAGCCCTGTACTAAAGCCTGCTTTACTATTTTGATATGATATGATGTGGAGCATTTTTAAATTTTTCGGATGTAAAGATGGAAATATTTTTTTGAAAGTGCAAAATATTTTGAAATTATCTTTTAAAAATCATTTCTTAATACGCCTGAATTGCAGTAAAGTCAATCGTTTCAGGCAGATCGGAAATTTTTATTTTACCAGCCAACATAGTCCGGAGGCTTTATACCATTTAAACTAAATTACAAGATTGGTTGTTTAACGTAATGTGGATCCGACAATTTAATTGCGGTAAAAATCATAGCGGGTTCGGAAGATGATTTTTAACAGATAGTTTCTTCAAAATAATCTATCCTTGAAAATCCAAAATACCATTTTCGATTTTCAAGAATGATCTTTCTACAACTTTGGAAGATATTTTGTAAAGAATGTGGCTATATTACATATAATAATTCCATCTTTTGTTTTGTATTCATCCACATCGGGAACAATTACAAAATTCTTTTTGGTTTTCAGGTCTGCAATACTTTGATAATTTCCTTTGCTGATAACCGGTGCATTGTTTAATTTAATTTCTGCGCAAGCTACAGGATGTATTCCTTTGGCGAGTACCATGTCAAATTCGGCTCCGGCTTGTGTTCGGTAATAATACAAATCCAGACCAGCGGGCTTTAGCTCTTTCACCTGCTCAACAACATAACCTTCCCAGGACGAACCCACAACAGGATGCCCCTTTAGTGAGAACAAAGTATGCACATCAGTAAGTTGGTGCAGCAAGCCGCTATCGCGGATATAGACCTTTGGTGCTTTCACCAGCCTCTTGCGTGTATTCACGTAAAATGCAGGTAGCCTGTTTACCAGGAATGCACCTTCCAGAAAGTCAATATAGCGGTTAACCGTAGGCGCTGTTATACCCAGAGAACGAGCCATCATTTCTGCGTTCCATACGCTTCCGTTTACGTGGGCCTGCATACTTAGTATCCTTCGTATGATACTGCCGCTGAGGTCAACTCCAAATAAAAAGCTTAGATCTCTTTCAACATAACTGCGTATGAAATTGCTCATCCATTCTGCGGCAACTTTATCGCTCCCCGCTAACAGTGGTGAAGGAAAGCCACCTCTCAGCCAATGTTTATTACGACTAATCTTTTCGGGCAATTCAATAAAGCTTATCGGAGAAAGTTCACGGTACGCAATTCGTCCGGCGAGTGATTCTGAAACGCCTTTTACGAGTTGCGGAGAAGCGCTGCCTAACAATATAAATCTTCCGTTACGCCTGTCTTCATCAATAATTGAGCGGAGTACGGCAAATAGTGACGGTATAGTTTGTACTTCATCTATAATAATAAACTTGTCTTTATTGTCTGATAAAAAGGTGTAGGGATCTGCCAGCCTTCGTACATCAAGCGGGTTTTCAAGGTCAAGGTATAATGATGTTTTTTTTTGTAATCCTGCAATTTGTTTTGCCAGAGTTGTTTTGCCTACCTGCCTCGCACCTAGAATAGCTACCGCAGGGAATTGCTTTAATAAAGCGATTATTTCTTTCTGTAGCCGCCTTTCTATCATTTGACAAAGATAAGCCTATTCTTGAAAATCCAAAATGCCATTTTCGATTTTCAAGGATAGGTTAAATTCATAAAATAGCTCTGGGCATTTCATCATAAGTCATTCCTGCCAATTTTCTTCCGGCTTTCTTTTTATTTACGCCTCCCCATTGTTTAAAGAAAAAAACAACTTCCTGTTCCTGGCATTGCATTTTTATATCCCACACCCATTGCTCTGGCATTGGTCTGACTTTTCTTCCACTTTCTCCGCCAACAATTACCCAGTCTATATTTGTCAAGTTCATATTTTGTAAAGGGCCGATTAAAGGCTCACAGGAAAGGAATTTTGTAAGTGCATTTGTTTCTCTCAAAAAATCAATTCGGTCTGTAACTCTTTTATCTTCCACAGAAACGCCCATCCAGATATTTTTTGTCCAGTTTAATTTATGATGTAATTCATATAATCTTTCAGCCCGTTTTGTAAGAACCTGGTAAGTGTGTTGTGGCGTATCATTCATTACCGCAAAAACCTTTTCTATAAATTCAAAGGGAACTTCAGTGTGAAATAAATCACTCATTGAATTTACAAATACAGTTTTAGGACTTTTCCACGTATAGGGAATGTTTAATGAATCTTCATGAACTGTTACTTTCTTAAAGCCATTTTTATATTTTTCAATTCCCATTGCTTGCAAACGCCTTGTCATAACTTCTGCATAACAGAACTTACAGCCCGCTGAAATTTTTGTGCAGCCTGTGGTAGGGTTCCAGGTCATTTCTGTCCATTCTATTGATGATTGTGCCATAATTATATAAATTCTGGAAATCGAAACGCTTGGATAGATAAAACATTATTTTCTTTCTCAGTAATTTTAATAGTAATTTTTTTAAGCATACTCTCTTCCTCTTTTTTAGATAGCCAATTTGTAATTGGATTTACTTTTAATTTATTATGAGGAATAGGTTTAGCAACTTCTCTATTTTTAGGAACTATGTTGGCATTATGATAATCTCCGACAAAATCAACTAAGCCACCAGCAACTAAGTCAGTAAGAGAACAAAGCTTTTCAAAACATTTATCTGGCGAATCGCTGTTTAAGGTTTTTAATTCAAATTCCCCTATCCTGAAATCTAAATGCTTATGAAATGTATCTTTTAAAATAGTATTCGCAGTAGATAATTGTAAATTGTTTGCAACAAATTCATCATTATCTGTAATCCATAAAAAATTTTGATTTTGAGTTCCAAGGCCATTTAAGATTAAAAGTATAAATTCTCTCAATCTTAAAAATTTTTCTCTTAAAGTTTTCTTTTTCCAAACAGTCATTTGCTTTTGTAATGTCTCAGGTAGTTCATCCGTAAATAAACTCTTTGTATTCTTATGAATTAATACTGTAAGAATTAAACCATTAAGATTATTACAAAGTTGAAGAAATGGTGCTAATGCTCTTCTTCTGGGTCCATCGTTTAGTTTCTTATATTCTATAATTCTTGTTCCTAAAGAATAATTTTCCCAAAAAACCCTTTGGGTAGAAGCAAATAAATTAAGACTGCTCTCATCTAAGATTAAAATAGAATAAGAAATTAATTGCTGGTCATTACTGCCGCTATAATCTGAAAAAAGATAAAGATTATCTGCTTGCCTTAAATCGGGTAAAAAAACTTTTGAGAATTTTCAATTCCGCCGATGTAATCACTTAACTCATTAACCATCCCTCTATCTTCATTATTTATATGCTTCCAATATTTCATTAAATTATTTTTTTCAAGTTAAATTATTTCCTGCCTCAAAACAACCTCCCCTGCTCCCCCGGTCTCCGAAAATCAGCAACATTCAATTGCCACCTGTCTTCATTCATGTGATACAATTTGCCATATTTTTTATATTGTTGATTTACCATATCCGCAATGCCGCCTTCGCCTCTCATGCGTAGCCCCCAGCGCGTGTCGTTTACTTTTCCATCGTGGCTGGCTTCTATTAAATGCCAGACTTTATCGGCACGGTCAGGAAAATTTTTGTACAGCCAATCGTGAAATAAAAATTTGATGGCGCCATTCAAACGAATGAAAGTATAGGCTGTAAATTTTGCTCCCGCATCACTTGCTTCTTTAATAATTCTTTGCATTTCATGTTCGTTCAATCCCGGAATCATTGGTCCCATCATTACTCCGGTATGTACACCTGCATCACTTAATTCTTCTATTACTTTTAATCTTTGTTTGGCAGTAGCTGTTCTTGGTTCCATCACCCTGCGCAAATCTTCATTAAATGAAGTGATCGAAACCATTGCTGATACCAATCGCTTTTTCGACATTTCCTGCAGGATGTCTTTGTCTTTTATGATCCATGAATTCTTGGTAAGAATTCCTACCGGCTGATTAAATTCATTACACACTTCAAGCATTCCGCGGGTTAATCTATATTGTTGTTCCGCCGGCTGATAGCAATCTGTATTACCACTCAGCATGATCGGATGCGGATCCCATTTTGGATGCATCAAAGTTTTACGCAGCATCTTTGGCGCATTTATTTTTACAATAATTTTTCTTTCAAAATCAAGTCCGGCACTGTAGCCCCAGTATTCATGCACATTACGGGCATAGCAATAAATACATCCATGTTCGCAACCTGCATAAGGATTCATGCTGTACATCATACCGAGGTCGGGACTATCTACTTTATTTACAATACTTTTTATCTGCTGTTCCAAATATTGAGTTTTTGTATTGGATACTTCCCAATCGTCAATCGCCCCAATTTCTTCTTTGGCTTCATGATTTTTTAAAAATCTGTTTTGTGTATTGAACTGTGCGCCGCGCCCTGATAAATATTGGTGTTCTTCTTCTTTTTGTTGGGCGGCTACTTTGAAGTGATCTTGTTTTAATGGTTTGTTATTCATAGTGAAAACTTTTTATTGAGGTATAGAAAAAATAAAACAGGAATTATAAATAAAACTTGCTTTACTGCATGAACAGCTCGCCTTGTTTAATATTGACGGGTAAATTCATAAATTCAAATCGTTGTACGAGTTGATATCTCTTTGCCGGACTGACACTGTTTGATTTCTCAGTCAGACCAGGACGGTCAGACTGAGAAATCAGTGGCCTTTTTAATAGCAACATTCCATCTGCAATAAAACATCCTGAAAAATAGCGGTGGCTGTAATCAAGCCAGCCTTTTTCATATTGCCAGGGTAATAATTTTCTGGCAACAGTCAGATGAGGATCATTAATAAAATGAGGTTTGTTGTCTTTATTCAATGTCATTAATTGCTGTGCCGGTCTTAATTCTTTTCCTAAATTCTGCACCTGCTGTTTGGATGCTACATTTATAAAAATGGTATGACTGGGAAAACTGCCATAATCTTTTAAATCCACTTTAAATGAATGGTAACCCGAAGCAATAATTTTTAAACGATTAATTAATCTTTCTTCTGTCATTTCAAACTGAACAAAATTCACGAGTGTAATATGTGGTTTGGAATATAGTGCAACAGTTGTTTTATATTTTTCAGAAAATTCTTTTTTTACCTGCATGATTTTATTCCGAAGATCTTCGTGCGGATCTAATATGAGCAGGTATTCATTATAATTATATCCCGGTATTTGTATGATTGATTTGGTATCCATTTTATCAATTTTTATTAATTGAACAAAGCATTGCTATCGGGCGGTAAGCCAAAAATATTGATGGATTTGCCTGCATCATAAGGATGTTCTTTTTTTATTAAATGCAATTTGTTTACTACGAATGATTCATGAAAAGACTTATGCGAATATTGTATCAATGCCTTAAAATAAATGTCTTCAGAAAGGCTCCCGGCAATACTTACATGAGGTTTGGAAATTATTTTCATTGGCGGACACGCGCAGGAACTGATATAGGTATTTATTATTTTCAGGTCTTTAGTCAGTTTCTGAAAAGGCAGCTCTTCCTGTACACGCAAATAAATAGTGTGCGGAGGAAAACCACTATAATTATTTAATGTTGCCGTGAAACTTTTTTGCTGGCCGCAAATGCGTTGTATCCAACGGATCAATGTATCTTCCATAGATTCCTTTGCAAGAAAACTGCTTACGGTAATGTGTGGTTTGATATTGATGGCTGCTTTCTCTTTATATGCATCATAAAAAGATTGCTTTTCTTCCATTACTTTATTGCTCACCTCGCTATCAGGATGAGCTACCAATAAATATTTATGTAAATCGGGTTCATATATTTTTGGGCTAACAGAGTGAGGCGATGGGAATTCCATTTTCATAATAATTAATTTGTTTGTCAATAATTTTAGTATAAATTTACTAAATATTTTAGTCAATAAACAAATTTATTTATGCACTCTGATAATTTTTACTCAGCCCGGTACGGCGGAACCAAAGACTTCACTCAACAGGATATTTATACGGCAAATGCCACAGGATTCGGCGCTGCTGCGGATGACTATATGGAGCGGGGAATTGATCTTAATGAAGAACTCATCCGTAATAAGCCTGCTACTTTTTTTATGCGGGTAAACAGTGATGCACTCAGGGATTCCGGCATCTATAAAGGAGATGTAGTGATTGTAGATCGCTCTTTAAAAGCAAGTAATGGAAAAGTGATTATTGCTATATTGAATGGTGATATGCTGATCCGGCGTTTTGAAAAAATAAATAATAATACAAGGTTGTTGGCAGATTCCAACAAATTAGCTCCCATACCTATTGATGCTACTTGTGAAGATTTCGGAATTTGGGGAGTGGTTACTTATGTGATTCATAAACCATAATAATAACAAGTATGTAAATGGAAGCAGGAAAATTCAAAGCGATTGTTGATTGCAATAGTTTTTACTGTTCGTGCGAAAGGGTTTTCAGGCCTGATCTGCATAACAGGCCGGTGGTCGTTTTGAGTAATAATGACGGATGTATTATTTCGCGAAGCGATGAAGCAAAGGAATTGGGAGTAGAAATGGCAGGGCCATATTTTAAAGCAAGGCCGCTGATTGAAAAACATAATGTGACCACTTTTTCATCGAACTATAATTTGTACGGCGACATGAGCAGGCGCGTGATGGATACTTTAAAAATGCTCGTAGGTGATGAAAATGTAGAAATATATTCTGTGGATGAATCATTTTTGGATGTTAGCGACATTGATAAAAATCACTTTGATGAATATGCATTGCACATCAGAAAAGTTGTAGAACAATGGACAGGCGTCTCGGTTTCGGTAGGCATTGCGCCAACAAAAACGCTGGCAAAAATTGCCAATCATCTTGCAAAAAAAAATAAGGCGGCTACTAAATGTATTTATACACTTGATAATGATGATGACATTAGGGAAGTATTAAAGAAAACGTCTGTTTCAGAAATATGGGGAGTGGGAAGAGCTTACGCAGAAAAATTAGTGAATTGGGGAATTACAAATGCCTGGGAATTAAGTAACCTATCTGAAGAATGGGCACACAAAAATATGGGCGGCGTAGTAGGCAAAAGGCTCATCAAAGAATTAAACGGAATTCCCTGTATAGAAATGAAAGATGAACTGCTCAACAAAAAAATGATTGCCACTACCCGCATGTTTGGAAGAAATGTTACCAGGCTTGATGAGATAAAAGAAGCACTTGCTACTTATACTTCGCGGGCTGCCGAGAAATTGCGCAGGCAAAACAGTGCAGCTTCAGTTATACATATTTTTATGGTGGCTAAAGAAGAAAATCATTCAGTAACTTTTAGTCATGGCGCCACTATCAATGCACACGCCACTTTACCCGTGGCTACATCCATCACTAATGAATTAATTACTCCTGCCATGCAATTAGCCAATCAAATTTATAAGCCGGGACGACAATACAAAAAAGCAGGCGTAATGCTAAGCGGCATTGTTCCCGATACTTCTATTCAAAGCAATTTGTTTGTGCCTCCGGCACAAAATAATAAACGCTTTCTGATGAATACTTTGGATAATATCAATTTCAGTATGCGGGACGATGTGGTTAAATTCGCCTCTTCAGGAATTAATACCGACTGGAAAATGAGGAAAGAATTTCGTTCGCCGAGATATACATCGCGATGGGAAGAATTGAGAAAAGTGGATTAAGATTTGTCAACTTTGAAAAAAGTTGACAAATCCGTAGCAGTAAACAAACCTACTTGTCCGGTAGGCAGGCAAATAACTGTGATTTCTATTTTCATTAAATATTGGGGAGCAATAAGCAATTGTGTTCAGGCATTATCTTTAGCTAAGGTTGTATGCAAAATAAAAGGCTTCAATCAAAGCCTCTTATTTTGCAATTAAAATTATCAAAAATTATTTTATTTCCTTTTTTACTCTACGGACAAAAGATTCACTTACACCTGCAAAGTTGGCGATTTCGGGAATAGAAAATTTATTGGAAGCTAAAAGATTTTTTACAAATTCAAAACTCTTTTCTTCAATGTCTTTTTCAATGCCTTTCTCAATACCTTTCTCAATGCCTTTCTCAATACCTTTTTCAATGCCTTTCTCAATACCTTTTTCAATGCCTTCTTCAATACCCCTTTCCCTTTCTGCCTTTAATAAGGCATATTGATCCCATTGGTTCATTAAATTTTTTTCGTAACGCATATATTGTTCCTTTGTTAAGTTGGCTACTGTTGCTATATGAAACAGTTTTTCAAATATTTTCTTGTGTAAAATTACAGGAATTTTTTCTAAGCGGCTCATGTTTTTCAGTACATACAACCATCGGTCGAGGCCGGTCTTCAGCATCTTTTCCCTCTTCTTAAACTTGGGTATTTCTATATAAATAAACCTGAGCTTTTCATAAAATATTTCTTTGCTGCCTTCTTCTGTCAGTTGTACCCGGTGAAGGTATTTGCGCGGTGCAGATTTTTTAAATGCAAAATCCATCAGTCCAATAAAATAAACTTCCGTCAAATTATAATCCCACTCTTTGCCCTTGGGTGCCTGCCTCTGAAGCAACTGTGAGGCATAATACAAAGCCCTGTCTTTGAAATGAGGCTGGTGAATACGTTGTACTTCTATAATAAACAGGCTACCATCTTTACCGGTACAAGTAAGGTCGAATACTGCATTGCGATAATCGGCCTGCGGACCATTGTGCTCATTTTTATTGTAAGCAATATCCAAAATCTCTTTTCTTTTTTTCAACAATTCATTAAGAAATGCAATGAGCAAATCCTTATGTGGCTCGCTGCCAAATAACAGCTTAAATCCTTATGTAAAGTTGGAGATAATGTAAAGTCCAGGCATATAAAATTCAGTAAGAACCGCCATCTTCATATTTTGATCCTTCATTTTACTTTACATTATTTTTTACTTTGGCTTAGACAATAATGTCACAGTAAAAAATAATAATGTAATGAAAAAGAAGAAACGTCAGGCATTCCCGACACTAATCAAAGAATTTTTTGGGTACCTCAACAAACTCCAACGTAGCGAAAAAACAATCGGGATGTACTCCTGGATATTCCGAAAATTAAAAGCCTATATGGATCAAAACCATCTTCGATACTACGATGAGGTGGTAGAGAAGAAGTATCTTGAATCCGCATTGGGGGCATTTGATTATTTACAGCTTTCGGATTCCGGGAAAAGATTTGTCAACACGTTAGGAACTCTCACCGAATTCCAGGAAACCGGGTCCATCGTGTATGGGATAAAAAGACAGCCGCCAAAGGTTTTTAGTGGGGAAGTTGGAGCAACCATGACGGATTTTATGGCTTATAGAAAAGTTATTTATAATCTGTCAGACAGTACCCTAAAAGATTACACATCTTATCTGCATAATCTTCTTGTTTTCCTGAACAATGAAGGTGTAGTTTGCATAAGCCGGATAACTGTCCCTATTATCCTTAAATATATTAGCAGCCTTGATTGCGGTAAAAACCCGACGAGAAACAGGAAGTTGTTGCTCATCAAAAATTATTTGATGTTTTTATATGAGCAAAAACTGTTGCCGGTAGATTATTCAGGTTGTGTTCCAAAGGGGAATTCTATAAACCGTCCCCAATTACCGTCAACCTTTTCTGTTGAAGAGATAAAGACCCTGCTTGAGTCTATTGACCGTAGCAGCCCGGGAGGAAAACGTGATTATGCGATTCTATTATTGGCTACTAAGTTAGGCATGAGATCCTCTGATATCCGGTGGCTAAAGTTTGAATATATTTTCTGGCAACAGAATATGCTTATGTTCAAACAACAGAAAACCGGCAAAAGTATTACCCTTCCGTTATTACCGGAGGTCGGCAACGCCATCATTGATTATTTACAACATGGCCGGCCGGTTTCTGATGAGAGTTATCTGTTTCTTCACCTCCGTTCGCCGTATCCTCACATTGGCAGGACCACCATCGGCAGTTTAGTATATTTTCATCTTAGGAGAGCCGGTATCAATTGCTCCAACCGCAAATACGGGCCTCATGCATTAAGGCACAGTCTTGCAGGAACGTTATTGAACAAAAAAACACCTATCCCGGTAATATCGGAAGTACTTGGCCATAGCCATACAGACTCCACCATGAATTACCTGCGTATTGACAAGGATACGCTTAACCAATGCGCCCTTGATGTCCCTAATGTACCCGCTTCATTTTATTTAAATTCAAAAGGAGGGCTGTATCATGGATAAATTTTATTACAGCGTCTATGGCCCGTTTATAGAAAAGTTTATTGATTTAAAAAGGAGCTTGGGTTATAAATACATCGGCGGGACAGGAAGCCTTGCCCGATTCGATAAATTTGTGGCTAACAGGGATGAATCCGAAGTAAGGATTTCAAAGGAACTTGCAGAGGAGTGGGGCGCAAAAAACCCCAATGAGTCAGACCCGAACAGGTATATCCGTATCGAAATTATCAGGCAATTTTCATTATTCCTATGCCAGTTGGGGTATCCGTCATACGTGCCCAAACTGCCTAAGTTCAACAGCAAGTATACTCCCTATATCTTTTCAAAAGAGCAGATAATAAATTTGTTTACTGCATGTGATCAACTCAAACCGGCAGTATGCCATCGCAAATCTTTAATATTTATCATTCCCACCTTGTTCAGGCTTTTGTACGGGACGGGTATGCGGACAAGTGAAGCGCTGTCTTTATTGTCCAGTGATGTTAATCTGGAAGACAACTATTTGATTCTGCGTAACTGTAAAAACGGAAAGGATCGTTTGATTCCAATAGCCAGTTCATTGGCTGAGGTATGCAGGGAATACCTTAAATACAGGAATCATTATGCCCAATTGAACCCTTATGTGTCGGATCGTTTTTTTATATCTCCTAAGGGGAGTCCCTGCATCCATATCGAAGTATATGCCTGGTTCAGAAAAGTTTTGTATAATGCCGGCATATCTCATGGTGGCAAAGGCCATGGGCCACGGCTGCATGATATCAGGCATTCCTTTAGTGTACATTCACTCGCCGCAATGGCAGAGGCCGGTATGGATTTATATTATTCCTTACCCGTTCTGTCCACTTACTTAGGTCATCAATCCCTTGGCGCCACTGATAAGTATGTAAGGTTAACGAAGGAAATGTATCCTTCCATTATCGAAAACGCCAACAAGTTATGCCCTTATTTATTTCCTGAAATTTTAAATTTAAACAACAATGAAACCAACTGATTTTGCAAAAAGCCTTAGCAGCTTTTTGAGTAAATACCTTCCCGGAGAAAGGGGAATAAGCCATAATACCATATCTTCTTACAGGGTTACCTTTATCTTGCTTATCCAGTTTATGGAAAAGCAGAAAAAAATAAAGATTGACAAATTATTTCTGAAAGACTTTACAAAGGATTGTATTGTAGCCTTCCTGGCCTGGTTGCAATCGGAGCGAAACTGCTGTGACGCAACGTGCAATGTCCGCCTTGCAGCCCTACACTCATTTTTTCGCTACCTGCAATATGAAATTCCCGAATACTTAAATGAATGGCAGCGAATTTTATCCATCAGGGAAAAGAAAGCAGAAAAAGGAGTTATGAATTATCTTACATTGGATGGAATCAAGTTGTTACTACAGCAGCCGGATTTATCGACAAAGAAGGGCTTGCGGGATCTGGCAATGTTGGCGTTAATGTACGATTCCGGCGCAAGAGTACAAGAGATACTGGACTTAACGCCTGCCATGATACGATTGAACAAGCCTTACACCATAAAATTAACGGGTAAAGGAAATAAGACAAGAATTGTACCCCTGATGGAACAGCAGGTTGTTCACTTAAAGTGTTATATGGAAAATAATAGTTTGCTGGAAAATAACATGAATTTACATCCCTTGTTTTTCAACAGCCGCAAAGAGAAACTTACACGGGCCGGAACTCATCATATATTGCAATGCTATGCAAAGATGGCCTGGAATAAAGACCGGGGGCTGATTCCTGACAGAATAAGTTGCCATTCCTTACGGCATTCTAAAGCGATGCATTTGTTGCAGGCCGGCGTACACCTGGTTTATATCCGAGATATCCTGGGACATGAATCTGTTGTTACCACTGAAACATACACCAGAGCTGATTCTAAACAGAAGCGCGAGGCTATAGAAAATGCTTATGTGGATTTGGTCACAAAGGAAACTCCATTATGGCCTAAGAATAATAACCTTATGGAGTGGCTGAAGGCGTTCAAATGATATCCCAATAAATAATGTAAAGTAGAACCGAAATATTTACTGATGAAAGTACTGATAAATGGCGCTTTTGCTTTTCTACTTTACATTATCTCCAACTTTACATAAGGTTTCTAATGTAAAGCTTTACATTTAAATCCGAAATCGGTGAGTGGGTCTATGTACTTGCCGATTTTTATTTTTGGAGATGGAGAATTTTGTTTGTACATAGCAGATTGATAAATAATGATTATTTCAAAGATAAGGATACAACGGGTAAAGAAAGATACAAGTGTCTCGAAATCAAATTTTGAAAACGGAGCAGATTAGAATAGATGTTAGTAGAAGAAAAACCTGTGGGATGGAAGGAGGAAACCAAAAATCTCATCTACCTGATAGCCATCGGGAAGGAGAAGATCCCTTTTTCACTACGCAAACAATTCGCCCTGCCTTACCGAAACCGGCAAATTCATAAATTCAAACCTCTCTGCTATCTGGTAGTTTTTTTCTCCGGTTTTTCTTTTGAGCAACAACATGCTATCGGCAATAAAGCTTCCGGTAAATTGACGATGACTGTACTCCTGCCATGCTTTTTCATATTGTTCGGGAGAAAGTCTAATTGCGATGGGAATATAAAATTCATTGGTAAAATATGGTTCCTGGTCTGGTGATTTTATCAGCCGTCTTGTGGATCGTAAATCTTTCACCAACATTTGCAATGGAATTTTTGAACTCACATTTATAAACAAAGTATGTGCAGGAAAACTTCCATAATCTTTTAATGAAGCCTTAAATGGAGGCATTCCCATAGCTATCATTTTTAAATGATTGATTAATTTTTCTTCCATCATTTCAAAACTAAAAAATCTTGCAAGCCGGATATTAGGTTTACTGTTTAACTGAATAGCAGGACTATATTTTGAATAGAAATTATTCCTGACCTTCATTATTTTTTCGCGTAAGGATTGATGAGGATTCAGTATGATTATATATTCAATCTGCCTGTATCCGGGCATTTTTATCAGAAGATTATTTTGCATAATTGACATTGATTGAAAGATTATCGAACAATAAAATTACCACTATGAAGGTACTAAAATATTTAGTATCATATTGTTAAATAATGGGTGCATCTCATACTCCGGAGAATAGAAATGCACCCCATATTTATTACCAGATCAAAATTCTATTTATTCTTATCTGCTCTTTTTTTCAATTCCGCAATGGGCATTGATATCATGCGTCCAATCGGCTTATCACCTCTGTAGGTAATTACTTTAAGCATTACGGCATCTTCAGGAGGGGTTAAAGGCGATGTATATTTAGGATAGAAATTATCAGGAAAAGAATTATCAAAACTGTAATGAATATCCAACCCTTCTATTTGAGTACTCAATTCAATTTTTATGTGATTGCTGTCTGTTTTACTTACTGCAAAAATAGGATCGTACATGCTGGGCGCATATTTTACCTGCGCTTCATCAAATGCCGGAAACTGATTTTCTACTCTCTTTACAAAGTCGTTCCACTGGTTCCTTTTATCTTTTGGTGTCCATACAGCTTCTGCAATAGCCATCGCCCTTGGCCAAAGCATATATTCCATGTGTCGCATATTGTAAACCTGCTCTGTCCATAAATTTGCCTGCCCTCCCAAAATATACTTAGGATCTACGCTATCTGGAACCGGTTCAAAATCATAAGCCTTATGAAGCAAGAGTGTTGCATATACATGTGGCTCAATAATGGGATCACCCTGCATATAATCCAGATAAGCAAAAGTAGTCGGGCTCATTACTACGTCATGTTTCATTTTTGCAGCCGCTATACCACCTTCAATTCCCCGCCAGCTCATCACAGCCGCATTTGGCGCCAGGCCGCCTTGTAATATCTCATCCCAACCCATAAATTTTTTGCCTTTGGATTCTACTATTTTTCTAATCTTTTTTCAAAATAACTTTGCACTTCATCCATGTTTTTTAAACCTTCTCTTTGCATCAAAGCTTTTACAGAATCGCTCTTTTCCCAAAAGTTTTTAGGGCATTCATCGCCGCCCACATGGATGTATGGAAAAGGAAATAATTCAGCTACCTGTGTCATTACTTTATCCAGAAATTCATATACTTTTTCATTAGCCGGACAAAGTGTGTTATCAACCATTGCTATGGGTGGCTGCCCATGAGACCAATCCATAATGGGCTCGCCGGAACGAACGTGATATTGATCCGCCCCGGCAGTACAGGATAAATCAGGATAAGAAACCACAGCAGCAAGGCTATGTCCCGGCACATCTATTTCAGGCAGGATATTTACAAAGCGATCTTGAGCATACTTTACCAACTCTCTGATATCATCCTGTGTATAAAAACCGCCGTAATTGCGGGGTTCATCAGGAGTGGGCGGAGTGAAAGTTCCGAAGTATCCAACCTTTTTTACATTCCATGCGCCTACTTCGGTGAGCCTTGGCAATCCTTTAATTTCTATCCTCCATCCTTCATCATCGGTAAGATGTAAATGCAATAAATTGTATTTGTATTTTACCATCTGGTCTATAAATTCCTCTACCTCATCCTTGGTAAAAAAATGCCTGCTAACGTCAAACATTAAACCCCTCCATCCGAAACGTGGATAATCTGTAATACTACAAACAGGAACATCCCATTTAATATCTTTTGTAAATTGCTTTTCTTCAACTTCTTTTGGCATCAATTGAAACAGGGTCTGCATACCATAAAAAAGACCAGCAGGTTTATTAGCAGAAATCGAAATCTCATTTTTAGTAACATTCAATTTATATCCTTCATCGCCAATGGTTGCATCTTTTATTAAAGAAAGGGTAATACTATTGCTTCCTGGTTGTTTCATAGAAATGTTTCTTACAGGAATATTATGGCCTGTCACAAACGAAAGCCTTTTGGAAAGAAAATCTCCTACTCTTTTTACAGAAGCATCAGAAGATGAAATATGAATGACTGTTTTATTATTGATGATAAAATTACCGGTTCCGGACGATACAGAAACAGGTTCAGGAATTAATAGATCAGCAACATTATTTTTTTGGCTAAAAGCAGAGAAACAAATAAGCAGCAAAAGGAAAAAGAAAATACTTTTTTTCATAAAATGAATTTTTATAAATATGCGAAATAAAATGACCGGGCGATGAAGATATTAAAATGTATCATTAAAAAATCAAAAGGATAAAATGTTTTTTAAATAGGAAAATCCCTTAATTATTTGTTTACTGTATTCTTCGTGTTTACAAACACTGAAGATTCTTTTGAAACTTTTTATAGAGTCTCTAATAAAATCTCCTTGGTTTTCTTCAATTGTTGTATGAGGCTTTATGGCGAAAGACAGCATGATGAATTTGGGCGAACCCGAAATAAGAAATAAAACTATCTTTAATCTTTATTTGTAAATTTGGATGACTGCAAGTCATTTCGCTTCTCTAAATCTATTACACCACTGTTTGTTTGTTTTTTATGTTTCAATTTGTAAGCAAAATAAAAAAAAGCAATTTCGTTATTCTTGGAATCTCAATATTTATATTTTTGGGCAATGTAGCTTCTTCCTCATTTGAAAGCTCTATTACGAAAACAGTAAATAGAAACAAAGAAAGTAACAAATATGCCGGTTCTGCGGTTTGTGCAAGTTGTCATAAAAATATCTATGAAAGTCATCTTAAAACTGCGCATTTTTTGGACTCCAGGCCTGCTTCAAGAGAATTTATAAAAGGGAGTTTTTTACCGGGCCAAAACAAATTTGTATTTAATAAATGGATGGAAGTTTTATTAGAGCAAAAAAATGATTCTTTTTTCCAGGCTGCCCTTATCAATGGCATTGAATATAGAAAAGAACTTTTTGGAATAGTAATTGGATCGGGGAATAATGGACAATCATATTTATATTGGGATGGTAATAAATTATACCAACTCCCTCTTTCTTATTATACCAGTTTAAATAACTGGTGCAATAGTCCCGGTTTCCCTACAAAATTTATAAAATTCGATCGTATTATTCCTGGAAATTGCATAGAATGTCACAGTACCTATGCAAAGATGGAAGAAGATAGTGACCATAATCCTACTTTTGATAGGAGCCGGATAATTTATGGTATTGATTGCGAAAGATGCCACGGGCCTGCCGAAGCTCATGTCATTTACCAACAAGAACATCCTGAGGACAAAACCGCAAAATATATTGTAAGCATAGAAAAATTGGCAAGACAGCAAAGGCTTGATGGTTGTGCACTTTGCCACTCCGGATTTAGAAAAGAAATAAAACCACCTTTTACTTTCACTATAGGAGATACGCTTGATAATTATTCTCTGCCAATCTATAGCCCAGACAGTGCTTCAACTTTAGATGTCCATGGTAATCAATATGGATTGCTAACAGCCAGTAAATGTTTCAGGATGTCACAGTTGGATTGTTCTTCATGCCATAATGTACATGTTAATGAAGGGAATAATCTTGCACTTTATTCTCAGAGATGTATTACCTGCCATGCTGGTGTGCAACACTCCGGCTTCAACCTTACACCGGGAAAAAAGACAATATTTAGTACTAATTGTATAGATTGTCACATGCCTTTGCTACCATCCAAAAAGATTGTTTTATCGGTTGGTAATTCACAAGATAGTGTGTCGTATTTTGTACGTACCCACAAGGTTGCTATATACCGTGAAAAAACGAAAGAGTTCATTAAGAAATTAAAATCAATGGATTAATGAGAAATTAAACCATTGTTGATCAAAAACAGTATCCTGGTTATATTTTTTCGTGCGCTATTCTGAAACAGGAAAAAACACTAATTAATTCTGAAAATTTGAAGCCGATCATTATTATTAGCAACTATTATAGAATTATCAATCCTGATTATTTTTCTGGCATCTTTATCTGTTTGAAATCCACTATCGGTAACAGGTAAAAAGTTACCAGCTTTGCTTTGTAAAAGAAGTAATCCTTTTCCTGCATCATCCCGCCCGGATTGAACCCGCTCCGCATAATCATTGCCGGTCAAAAGTATATCCTTCAATCCATCATGATTGAAATCATCAATTAAAAAATCTCTTACAGGGAAAATCTGGGCTTCGATTGGAAAAGGTTTAAAATGAAAAGTTCCTTTGTCATTAATAAAAACACCTGACCTGAATTCTTCCGCCTTTAAATGAATTGCTTTTGCAAACTGTTCCGGAGGAAAAATATCTTTTACAGTCGCATCACTATAAGACTCATAAGTAGGAAATTTAGTTTTTAAAGTAGGTACCTGGGTCAGTAATTCGTCCCTGGAGGCCATTGGATAACTTTTCCCTTGTATAAAATAACTGATTATGGCGTCAACAGTTCCGCTATTATCTATATCTCCTGCATCTACAGTTACCGGCTCTTCAATAGTTGGCTTCATTTGGTTATTCAAGCCCTGGTTACCCGCGACAATATCAGGATATCCATCATTGTTAATATCTTCTATTTTTAAACAATTCCACCAACCAGTAGAATTAGGGATTTGCAACATTTTTTCCTTAGTAAAATACGGCGCTTCTTTTTGACCCCATAAGATCGTTACAGGCATAAATTCCCCGGCCAGCACAAGATCTGGTATGCTGTCATGATTGATGTCGGCTACTTCAGCAGTGCTGACCATTCCAATATTTTTCATAAAATCGGGGGTAACATCTTTGAATACCCCATGGTCATTTTCAAATAAATAACTTGCCGGAGGAAGAGGATAAGAACCGGTTAAAACGCGCCCACCTCTAAAGATATCCGGGTAACCATCGTGGTTAAAATCGAATGCCACTACCGCACCGCCCGTTGAAGTTGTAGATGGTAATACGCCTGGCTTATAGGAAAAATTCCCTTTTCCGTCATTCCAATAAATACGGTCCTGGAAAGTATCTTCATTACCGCCGGTTACTACATATAAATCAGGATAGCCGTCGTGATTAAAATCAGCAAATAGAGCTGCTACGTCTTCATAGTTACTGTCATTTTCAAAAGCAGGAATTTTCTTTTCTTCAAATTTCCCATTTCCCTTATTTAAATAAATAACGCCCGCCTGGCCTTTTGCTCCGCCTACATAAAAATCTATAAGACCATCTCCATTTACATCTCCTTTAGCCAAAGCCGGGCCCTCTTTGGAATATTGACGGGGAAGCAATGGTTCTCTATTAAAGTCATTGTAATCATCTTCAACATGCTTAAAAAGGCTATCATTTTTTTCTTCAGAAAAGAAAGGATGAGGTGAAACATCTTTGGGTATGGTGTCAGTGGCTTTATCTTCTTCAAAAATTATCGTTCGGTTTACGGCCTGGTCTGTGAGCGTCTGGGATTTCCCGTTTTGCCAAATGACAGTTATGTTTACTAATTTCCTTTTGCCAAGCCCAAAAATAAGGCACGGTTCAACTGATGACTGAAAGCCATGCACCAATTCCAATTCCTGTAATTGTTTAAATCCATCATCTGCTGATACAATTACTTTTGTTCCGATACCAAACGGGTTTTTACCAGCCCCCTTAAACCTGAATTTTATGTAATTATTTTTCAAATCCTCGGCATGATTTTGCCAAATAAAAGCGGGTTGATTAATATTGTTTACTACCAAATCCCAATCGCCGTCATTATCAAAATCTCCATAAGCGGCACCATTGGAAAAAGAAGGCAGATCCATCCCCCATTCTTTACTCACATTTTTAAAAGTCAGGTCGCCTGAATTTTTAAATAAATAGTTTTTCAACTCTGTGGATGGCATTTTTTTAACTAATTCGTACATATCCGGCTTCTTTCCCTGTTCAAGACTTTTTAACATTTCTGCCGGTTTGGTATATTTTATAAAATCCAAATTTGTGTAATCCCGCCTATAGCCATTCGTTACAAACAAATCCTGCCATCCATCCAGATCAAAGTCGCAAAACAATGCCGACCAACTCCAATCTGTATTTGAAATACCTGCTAATTGACCAATTTCGCTATATTGGATCTTATTATTATTTTTAGAACCCAAATGCAGCATATTGCGCATATACTGATAATAATAACCACTTTTTATCAGCATTTGAAAATGATTGTAGCGATCAGGCCCCACCAGGATTTTCTGTCTCTTGTTATCTTCGGGCAACATATCCAGCGTAAAGAGGTCGCTCATGCCATCATCGTTAATATCAGCAACATCACAACCCATTGTAGATTTTGAAGTATGGCCGAAATAGGATCTCAGAGACTCTTTGAATGTTCCATCCTTTTGATTTATATACAGATAATCATCCTCATCATAATCATTAGTAACATATAAATCAGGCCAACCATCGGCATTAAAGTCTGCTACCGAAGCGCCTAATCCAAAACAAAGGGAATTGCCAATAATACCCGCCTTTGCCGATACATCAGTAAAATGTCCATTCCCATCATTCCTGTACAATTTATCCCCTGCTGATGGGTCGCGCGTAGTCTTCATCTCCGCAACATTAAAATTGCTCATTCGCCTGATAGAATGATTTAAAAGAAAAAGATCCAGGTCGCCGTCATTATCATAATCAAAAAAAACGGCCTGCGTGGAATTGCCCGCATCATCAATCCCGTATTGTTTAGCTTCTTCTTTAAAAGTTCCGTTTTTTTGATTTATAAATAAAAGATTGCGGCGGCTGTCTTCAGGCCCTTTACCCGATCTGCAAATATAAATATCCAACCAACCATCGCCATTTACATCTGCCAGAGTAACACCTGTTTTCCAACCATCCGCTCTTACCTTAGATTGCTTGCTGATATCTTCAAAAACGAAATTGCCTTTATTAATATAAATCCCGGGTTGATTTTGATTTGATGTAAGAACGATATCAGGCAATCCATCATTATTAAGGTCTCCCACGGCCACTCCTCCGCCATTATAGAA
>DASSHD010000372.1:0-5767 GCA_035693085.1 Hanamia sp.
GATTTTTTTACTTGAACTTGCATACTTCTAATTTTGTAACGGTAATTTCACTCATTTGGGTGAAATTACCATGAGCCTCTTTTCCACACTATGTGCGGAACTGAGGCTTATTTTATCAAGTAGCTTGCGATATTGAGGTTAAAACTTTTTTGCATATTTATTTTTGCACTTTCTTGGAAAAGCGGCCGGTACGCCTTAGCGTCAGACCGCGGGTAGAATTTTAAAGTCTTGTGTGAAGTTGCAATTATAATCTTCTTAAAAAAAAGGAGAAAATGGTTTACTGTTTTAATCACGCGGTGACGGCATCTTCATCTAAAGCCGCGGTCTGACCTTCGGTACCGGCCGCTGACATCAACCGCGGTTCCAACCTTCGACGCTGACCTCTGACATTTCCGAATTGAATAAATCAATAGAAAAAATAAAAACTGTTTATAAATTTAAAATGAATCCAGGGACTATTCAGAATAAATGCGTGCATTTCAAAATGTCGCTCTGAATTAAAGGTTGCCAACCTTTCTGATTGTGTTTTTAAATCCAAAATTAGCTTGTCGAAGGTTGGCAACCTTGCAACATTTTGATATGCACCCGAATAAATTTATGAAGCCCTTAAAAGCAGATTGCCGTCAATTCCTAATTTTTCGTTCATAGCTTTTAAAAATGAAAGGCTGGGTTTTCTCTTGTGGTTCAATATCTCAGACAGTTTTGTGTCGGTTATTGCTAATAATCTGGCGAGGTCTTTTTGCTTTAATTTTTTCTCATACATTTTTAAGGCTATGATGCCTTCAATAGTTTGTGGCATTGGCATAATGTAATGTTCCGTCTCATAAGCGGCTACAATTCCGGAATATTTTGCAAGGGCTTTATTTTCAGCCGCAGAGAGCCTGTCAAAGCCGCCTTTTTTAGAGGCTATGGCTAATATTTTGTTCATATTACTTTCTGCCACATCAAACTCCTTTTTTGTTATTTGCTTTTTCATTATTCAAATTGTTTTACAATAAATTTTATCATATTGTTTATGAGTACCAACAAAACGAATGTAAATTGTTCGGGTGGTAAAATGAATCATCGCAACTATTCTGTATTTATTTCCACCAACATTAAAAACAAACCTGTCATTACCTACATTATCTACGCTATTAAAAGTTTGTTTCACATCACTAAATTTTCGCCAATCATTCAACATTGCTTCATAATACTATTTCAATATCGCTTCTTTAGCATTAGGTTCTACCGAATAAAACTCAATTAATTTCCGCTTTGTTATAATTACCACTTTATAAAGTTATAATAATTTATTATTAAATACAATAAAAAGTTATCAAAAACGAAAATGAAAACTTTGAAGGAACCAATTCAAATAAAGCCATATTAAGCCTGTATGAGCGCTATGGGAAAATATCTCAAATAGGATGCAAAAGAGAATCTACTTTCTCAAGCTACCGGAATTGTTTACTTAAGCAATACTTCGGTCTAAATTTAGTTACCGCTACATTAACAGTAGCGAGTTATATTCCTTAGAGTCAGGCAGCGGTAATATTTTTCAAAATATAGGGAATGATTGAGCTGTATTTGAACTAAAGCTCAAATGACTTCTGCCATAAATTACACGAATTAACACGAACCTGCCTTAGCTGGTAGGCAGGTTAAATTTGTTGCACAAATTCATCCGGCGTACAGTATAAATATTATCAACAAACTTTTTACCCTAATTTAGAGCCTCAAATTGATCTATGTCGCAGGTACGAAAGCAAAGCATTATTTCAACCGTTTTTGTGTATGCCGGTTTTTTTGTCGGGTTTATCAGTACCTATCTTTTTACAAGGCAAGGTTCCGTATTTACGCCATCTGAATATGGATTAACACTTGTTTTTGTGTCTGTTGGCAACCTCATGTTTGCGTTTGCCAATCTCGGGATGGTATCTGTCGTGTATAAATTTTATCCTTATTATAATGACAACCTCCCCAAAAAGAAAAATGATCTTTTAACCTGGACGTTGCTGATAAGCATCATTGGATTCTGTTGTGTTATTTTCGCCGGTGTCGCCTTCAAAGGGCTTGTTATCCGTAAGTTTGGTGCCAATTCTCCCGATTTCATAAAATATTATTATTGGGTATTTCCATTTGGATTTTCCCTTCTTATTTTTTCGATACTTGAAGTTTTTGCATGGAATATCCGCAAATCCATCTTTACCACCTTTTTACGGGAGCTGTTATTCAGGTTACTTACACTGGTTCTCATTTTTTTACTCAGTTTTAAACTGATCCACAGCTTTGATACGTTCATTAAAATGTATGCGTTCACTTATGGTATAGTGGCGCTGACCCTCTTAGTTTACCTGGCCTGGAAAAATGAATTCCATATAACGTTTACCATTAGCCGCGTTACCAAAAAATTTTACAAAAAAATGGTTTCAATGGCTACTCTGATCTATTTTGGCGGCACCATTTACATGATTGCAACATTCATTGATTCGATTATTATCATGTCTCTCCTGGGAACAGCGTTAGTTGGAATTTACCAACTTGGATTTGTGGTAACTGGTCTGGTACAGGCTCCGCAAAGAGGCGCTATTGCTGCCTCCATACCTGTCTTATCCAAAGCATGGAAAGACAAAGATTATAAAAGGATCAATTTAATTTATCAACGTTCAGGGATCAATTTGCTTATCATTTCCCTGGGGATATTTTTAGTTGTTTGGCTCAATTATACTGACGCGGTAAATACTTTCAGATTGAAACCTGCTTATATTGAATCAAGATGGCTGTTTTTCTTTTTGGGCCTTGCAAGTGTTGTTGACCTTGGTACCGGCGTTAATTCGCAGATTATCGGCACCTCTACTTTTTGGCGTTTTGAATTTATAAGTGGAATGATCCTGTTATCTCTTAAAATACCATTGGCCTATATCCTGGTAAAACATTTTGGTATCGTTGGAGCCGGTTATTCCACCCTGATTTCCTTTACGGTTTATAATATAATCCGTATCGTTTTTCTTAAGAAGAAATTTAATATGCATCCGTTCAGTATGAAAACTTTATACGCTATACTGCTTGCGTTAGTATCTTATATTATTTGTTATTATGCTTTTATTTCTATGCATGGCTTTTTTGCAATTGTTCTTAGAACCCTTTTATTTATTGGGTTGTTCGGAGGATCTGTTATTTATTTTGATTTGTCACCGGATGTATTGCCGGTATTGGGCAATCTGAGAAATAAAGCTTTTGGTAAGAAAAAATAATCTTTTGATAAATAGGGTGAGAGTCTTAACCATTAAGAAGTTAAGGTTCATTAAGTGAAAACCTAAACTATTCTTCGCTCCCCTGCCTGCGCTACCGCTTCGGTAGGCAGGTTCATGTTTCATGTTTAAACCATACAAATAAGAATATCTGTTATTTATTGCTTTACTGTATTTTTTCAGCTTTCTTCCTAAACTCAAAAAATAATTCGTAGCCCATTCTCGGCGCTATTGAATTAAGACAGTTTTCAAATTTTAAGAACGTAAACTTAGGTTGAAAAAGTTTTCCGTATTCCTCATCGGTGGCTATGAATGGCGGCTCATGTGGAGCAAATTTTTTATTGAAAAAAACGCCCGCTATTATTCCATCATCATTTAAAAGTTTGTAGCATTTTTCTACATATTTTTCACGCAGTGATGGATCCAAAGCGCAAAAAAATGTTTGCTCCAAAATGAGATTGTATTTTCCGTTATGATCAAAGAAATTTTCATTTATAATACGAATGGCCCTGCCTTTATATTTTTCTTTCAGTCTTTCTGTAACTACTTTAGAAAAATCTATTAGTGTTATATTTTTAAAGCCATGGTCTAAAAGATATTCTGCTTCATAAGCGTTTCCGCATCCGGGAATTAAAATTGTCAGATCTTTATTTTCCAGACTGTCAATATAGCCTTTCAGCGGTGGTGAAACCTGCTTCATATCCCATCCCATTTCATTATTCTGATAGCGTTTATCCCAGTATGAGGGTGTGACTGAACTTTCATTATTAGTTATTTCGGTTTCCATAAAAATTTATTTTAAATGAAAAAGAATAAGAAGTATAAAGAGGGTAGGGGTTTTCGGGAAAATTGAAAGATCAAATCTATAAAAAATTTTACTATTGTCCGGCTAACCCGATGAAAGCCATGCAGGTATTGGCCTCACCCCCAACCCCCTCTCCGAAGGAGAGGGGCCGTGATACTTAATGTCAGCAAGCGTTTCATTAAAATTGATAATTTTTAGTCAAGCAATAAAGAAAAAAATCTACATCCTTTCAGGAACTCTTATTCCTAAAAGCTGAAGGCCACTTCTGATAATATTTGCAGTCATAACGCTCAACTGTAAACGAAAACTTTTCTTCTCGTTGGTTTCCGCATTAGCCACAGAATGTTCGGCATAAAAGGAATTGTATAATTTAGCCAGGTTAAAAACATAATTGGCAATTATAGAAGGATTCATTTCATTAGCCGCTTCAGTAATAATGATCGAATATTTTTCAAGGAAAATAATCAATTGTCTTTCTAAGGGAAGTAAATGAATGGCTGATGGCTGATAGCTGATGGCTGATGGCTGACCTTCTACTTTTCTTAAAATAGACTGAATTCTGGCATAAGTATATTGTACAAAAGGCCCGGTGAACCCATGAAAATCTATACTTTCTTCAGGATTGAAGATCATTCTTTTTTTAGGATCTACTCTTAATAAATAGAATTTCATAGCTCCCAGGCCAAGCGTTTCGTATAATTCATGCAATTCTTTTTTTGTAAAATCTTTTACTTTTCCCAGTTCTTCAGTATGTTTTTCTGCAGTCGCTACCATTTCGTCTATCAGATCATCGGCGTCAACAACAGTACCTTCGCGGCTTTTCATTTTACCCGTTGTTAACTCCACCATGCCATAACTTAAATGATAAATATTATCAGCAAAATTCATCCCGAGTTTTCGGATAATTTCTTTCAGCACTTTCATGTGATACAATTGCTCATCGCCAATCACATAAATACTTTTATCTAAATGATATTCTTCAAATTTTTGTATGGCCAAACCGATATCCTGCGTAATATAAACAGAAGTGCCATCACCACGCAACACTAATTTTTCATCAAGCCCTTCGCCGGTAAGGTCAATCCACACACTGCCATCTTCTTTTTTAAATAAAATATTTTTTTGCAATCCTTCCTGAACAAAATCTTTTCCCAAAAGATAAGTATTGCTTTCATAAAAGGTATGATCAAAGTCACTTCCGATTCTTTTATAAGTTTCATCAAAGCCCTTATAAACCCAGCTATTCATCATGTTCCAAAGTTCTCTCACTTCAGGCTTTCCCTGCTCCCAGTAGAGCAACATTTTTTGCGTTTTCTTCATTATGGGCGCTTCTTTATCCGCTTCCTCTTTTGCCATGCCGGATTGTACTAATTCACTCACTTCTTTTTTATATTCATCATTAAATTTTACATAATAATCACCTACCAGGTGATCTCCTTTTTCATGCGTGGATTGCGGTGTGGCGCCATTGGCAAACATTTGCCAGGCGATCATGCTTTTGCAAATATGAATGCCGCGGTCATTTACAATGGAGGTTTTTATTACATCATTTCCGTTAGCTTTTAAAATTTCCGCCACACTCCATCCCAGGAAATTATTTCTCAGGTGCCCGAGATGCAAGGGTTTGTTGGTATTGGGGGAAGAATATTCAACCATCACCCGTTGATGATTCAGGGATTTTTTACCAAAATTTTCATCTTCAAAATTATTTTGCAAAAATGAGGCTAAC
>DASSHD010000373.1:0-4762 GCA_035693085.1 Hanamia sp.
CGATGAGTTTACTATATTAACTGCGACTAATGAGGAAATAAGACCTTCAAAGAGTTTAAGCAAGGCGAGGAATATTCCGATTCTTAAATTTGCTGAGTCTTACACTGCCTCCGGAGATTATGGATTTATGCATTTCCAGGAGTTGAATTTGCAGAATCTTACAATCTGGTTCAGCCACTATCAGATGGAGCGCGCCTCTGTTATTCGTTCCAGAATTGAACAGCCGATACTCGAAGGCCATATCACTTTAAAAAACCGGATGGCTCAATCTTTGGGAAAGTCCACAAATGTGATCCTGGATAAAGGAGAATTTAATGTTACGTACACACCTTTTACTGAAAACAAAGCCTACTTTCATGATAATGGTGAGTACATCACTTTTGATATTCATCCAACGCTTTCATTTCTCGAAAGAATCTCTGTAGATTTTCCAGCACTCACGTCGTTTCTTGAAAAAGTACACCAGGGCTCCGAGCAGGCTTTCAGCCTTTTGAAATACCGCAGCTTCATCGGAACAGACATGGAAATGCTGGTGAAAAAAATCGTTGATCACCAAACAAGTCCGGATGCTACCCGATCCTATACAGAGGTGCTTGCAATGGAGTTGTTGCTTCTGTTCCTTCTACGCTCGCGCAAACCGATGAACAGGGAGCTTAAAGTGTACAACCGTTATATAGAGGAAGTACTCCATGTGCAGGACATTTTAAAACATCAGGCCGAATCATACGATTTTGAAGATTTGTATGATACAGAAGTGCAACTTGCAGATAAGGTTGGACTTAGTATTTATCAGTTCAAAACCGCCTTTAAACTGGCTTTTGGCATTGGTCCCTATCAAATGCTCAAGGATTTCCGTTTTCAGAAAGCCCAAAAATTATTATCCGATACAAGCCTCTCCATATTTGATGTCGCCCTAAAAACTGGTTATCAATCCAGTGAAAGTTTTACCAAAGCTTATGAGAAAAGATTCGGGATTCCACCCTCAAAATACCGCCGGGGCGATTAAGAACTTTTTTAAAATTCCTTCCAAATGGACAGTTTTTTCTGATTGTCCTGATTGCATCTTTGTGATGGAATAAGACCCACATCTCCGGATATAAATCAAAGAACTTTAGCAGACTGAATCACCACTTTCAAAGGTTCTTAAAATTCTCAGACAGGATTTAGTTGATCGTTTCACCTTTTAAAATTGGAATATGGATAGCAGGTCAACAAACAGCACTCCTCTAAGAAATGATCTAAAAATCTCTAAAGCGACTTTCTTAGCTGATATTATCAGCGGTGTATTATCGCTTCTATTCCTATATACGGCATTAAGTAAATTAACCGATCATAAAGTGTTTAAAAATGTATTGACAGCATCACCATTATTAAAACCATATGCAGCACTCATAGCCTGGTTGTTGCCGGTTACAGAAATAGCCATTGTTGTTTTGCTCTTTATTCCGCGGTTTAGAATAAAGGGATTAATAGCTTCCCTCATCCTCATCACTTTATTTACTATTTACCTGCTTTATATGATTGCCTTTACTCCTCATCTGCCCTGCAATTGCGGCGGCGTTATAAAATTGCTGACATGGCCACAGCACATTGTCTTTAATTTATTTTTTATTTTTTTATCGCTCATTGGAATTGTTTTATACCGTAGGGCAAAAAACTTACAAAGCAACTCACCACCATAAGTTCCTTCGGGAACAAAAAATTATCGGCAGGTGACCATTCTTAACAGCGTTAGGAAGGCAGCCGGATGAGAAAACGGCAAACTTTTATTTTATTCAAAAATTAAATTAATAACCATGAAAAGATATTTAAGCGGCATTGCTGCAACAATCATTGCGATTTGCCTGGTAGCTTTTACAACACCGGAGAAAAAGCCGTTAAATACTTTTACATTCCGCTATACTCCCGCTACTTATACCCAACCGCAAGTGCAGACAAATAGCAATTGGGTTTCAGGAGCATCTTTATGTGCAGGACAGGCAAATAAGGCATGTCAAATGGAAGTAACAGACACATATACCCATCTTGATGCTAATAATAACCGGGTTTTAAATACCACAGGGAATGTGATAGTAATTAAAGCTGTACTCGGGGTGAACGGAAGTGATTACGTTCCGAATCCTTCGACATCCACAGGTATTCCAAGTGCAATAGATAAGAGATAAGAAGATTATAGAAGCTGGTTCAGGAATGCTTTGAACCAGCTTCTAACTTATTAATTCTGCTTCATTCCGGTTAACCGGATAATATCATCAGGAAGAGGAAGCGCATAATAATCACTGTTTGGAAGTAGTGTATAAGTTTGATCTTCAATTTTTCGTACCAGGGTTAATGGGTGGTCTTCTTTATTCAACCTTTTAATATCAATCCATCTTAGCCCACGCATTACCAGTTCTTTTCTTCTTTCCAATAGTATTCTTTTCAGTGCATTCTTACTATCATTGATAGCTAAGGGAACAAAAGTTCCTGTTCGATACCTTTTTACCAGCAATGAATTTAAATCATTCATCGCATCAGATACATCATCTTTTCTTGCTTCGCATTCAGCCCGGATCAGGATCATTTCATCTGTACTGATTCCTGAATAATTGGGAAATAAGGCTGCCGAGTAATTACCTTTAAAGCTATAGTAACTACTAATATACGGGAAGAAATATACAGAAAGCCTTAGGTCATTACTATCATAAGAAGCAACCAGATTGGTATCAATCGAAGCAACCAAAAATGTCTTTGAATCAAAGTTCCCGGATTGGGTGCTATAAAAAATAACTTCTTTATTAAAAGGCTGGAATGGAACATAGGAAGTTGGGTCTACATCGCTTCCGTTAAAATCCAGCAAATCACTTTGTATTTTCAATGTTTCATCCGCATATTTATAAGCGCTGTCATACATTCTCATGGAGAGGTAGGTGCGGGCAAGAGCGCCATATGTAGCGGCTTTGGAGGGCCGCATCGGATGAACAGGCTTATCCGGTAATAAGCCTGCGGCCTCATTTAAATCTTTGATCACCTGATCATAGCAATCAGCAACAGTGGCACGAACGGATGGGATCGTATTATCAGAACTGAGCCTCAAAACGATTCCCAGGTCTTTTTTCGAGCTGTCCTGATCGTAAGCTTTCCCATAATCCCAAATTAAATTCAAAAAGTAATAGGACCTGTAAAATAATGCAGATCCTTTGATCTCATTCCATTCATAAATGTTAGCCTGTGTTTTTTCAATTTGCTTGAGTTCATCCAGGCAATAATTGGCGTTGAATATTACATCATATCCTGATGCCCAGTCTCCTCCATTGTTGTACTTTTTCAAATTCCAGGTGTATGCTTTCTGGCTGTTAGCATCTAATGTATTATAATCGTCAGGCAGCACAAAATAATCATCGGCGCATGTTTCACCAAAGCCTGAAGTGTTGACATTCATGATGTAATTATTATCCAGAAGCGCCTGAAGGTCGGCAAGGGTATTAGGGGTTATTAATGATTTATCTGATTTCTCATCCAGGAATTTTTTGCATGAAAGCAATTGTAAAGAAAGTGTAAACAGGATGCATACTTTTATAAAATAGCTGAATTTTTTGTTACTTGTTTGCATGATTTTTAATTTTAAAAGTTAGCTCTTATTCCAAAAGCATATGATTTTTCCGGTTTCAAAGTAGCAGGATAATCAGGGTCAAGGTTTTCTTTGTTTGCCCGCCAAATGATACCGAGGTTGGAAACATTTATATATAACTCAATATTTGGAACGTTTTTATATTTAAAAGGTAATAGCCATGAAAGATTGATATACTGAATCCTGACATTGTCTGCCTTTAAAACAGTTGCTTCTGAAAGTGCATAAAAGGCATCCCTGCTATCATCTACAGGATAAATAAATGAAGGGATATTGGTTTTCAATTCATCTCCCGGCTTCATCCATCTTTTGTCATAATCTTTGTTGCCCGCACCGTAATTTATTAATCCTGAATAACTAAGAGCAGTTTTTTGAAAATAATAACCTAATTTATAAATCAGGTTTACAGAGAGTGATATTCCTTTAAAGCTAAACGTATTGATCAAAGAGCCAAATATAGGAGGAGAAGAAGGTCCAACATAAACTACATTTCCTTCCAACCCTTTATTGAAACCTTCTGTAACAATTGAATCATAATCTGTACTTTTCTTCCCATTTACATACCCTTGCGGATTACCATTTGCATCAAGGCCTCCCCATTTGTATGCTGAAATTGAATACAATGGTTTTCCAATAACAGGAACTATTAATCCTCCGGCGCCTAATTTTGAAACAATTTTATCAGCTTCCGTAGTTTCATACTTGGTTGTCTTATTGCTGTTGTAATTAAAAAGCACCACAGTATTCCATTTAAACTTTCCCACAAGGTTGCGTGTATTCAAAGTAATATCAACCCCTTTGCCGCTAATGGCAGCTACATTTTTAATGATACTCGGTGATCCTCCCCAGGTAGTATAATCGTAAGGAGTGCTGCCATACAGATCGGTACCTTTTTTATGGTAATATTCTACAGTTCCTGAAATGCGGCCTCGTTTTACAACAAAATCGATTGCTGCATTGAGCATCGAAGTCTTTTCCCATCTTAGATTCGGGTTATTTAAGGTTTTAATCATTGCATACGGGAAACCGGTTGCGGGTGCGTCAGTAAAATAAGTAGCAACAGCGGCAGCAGTCTTACTTAAGTCAACATTACCACTATATCCATAAGTAGTTCTTAAATTAATTGTTGAAAAAAGAGAACTTTTATAGAAC
>DASSHD010000374.1:0-4790 GCA_035693085.1 Hanamia sp.
AAACTTTTGATAAGTTTAAGGCCGAAAGCGTTAATTCGTTTGATGCCGGATATAAAGGTTTATTATTTAACAAAAGACTGTTGGTTGATTTGTATGGTTATTATGGGATTTACCAAAATTTCATTTCAAGTGTATTAGTTGCCCAATCAGTAAATGGCGATAAAAGTGTGTTTACTGATCCGTCCACAGTAACCTCTAATCTTAATAATTCTGCTTTAGTTACTTCTTATTCAGTACCTACTAATGTAAAAGGAAATGTAAATACTTATGGGGTTGGATTAGGACTTACTTTTTCTCTTCGAAATAATTTTTTAATCGGTGCCAACATTTCTTCTGATCATCTTGATAAGGCTCCCTCCGGATTTCAAACGGGCTTTAATACGCCCGATTACAGGTGGGGCGCCACTTTTAGTAATACCGGTTTTGGAAAAGAAAAGAGATATGGATTTAATTTAACTTATCGCTGGCAGGATGATGTGAATTACACAGGGAGTTTTGCAAATGGCATCGTACCGGCTTACCAAACTCTTGATGGGCAGGTAAGTTATAAATTCCCTGTACAAAAAGTATTATTAAAATTGGGCGCTACTAATATTTTGAATCAATATTACCGCGATGGATTTGGTAATGCTTCCATCGGTGGCCTTTATTATGTAAGTATTGGCTACAATGTATTTTAAGAAATAATTTTATTGATCATTTTTAAATAGAAAATATGAAAATAAAAAATTTAAAAAACCTTACGGTTACCGGCTTATGTTTTTTTTGCGCAATGGTATTGATATTTACATCATGTAATAAAGCTTTGCCCGATGCCACGCCTATTATTTATCCGCCGGTTAATAAAAGTAGTTCCACCATTGGCGATTTGCTTAACACTGATACTTCTTTTAGTTTTTTTAAAGCGGCTGCTACCAAAGTGGGCATGTTGGCTCAGTTCAGTGATACAACAAAAATATTAACCGCTTTTATACCTGATAATAATGCCTTCCGCGCATCAGGAATTCCATCAGTAAATGTAGTAAATGCATTACCACTGGCAAGTTTGGGAGGTATTGTAGGTTATTCTATTATTCCGGGGCAGCAATATCTTTCTACTACTCTTCCTGCTACATTTCCTAATGTTCAATTGCCAACTTCTATAACGATTGGCCAGTTACCGGGAACTCCTATCAACTTACAACTTACTACATTTCCATCAGTAAGCGCTACAGGTTTTTATGATAATAATATACCGGTGGTAAAACCCGATATGAAAATGAAAAACGGTGTGGTTCATGTGGTGGCGGCTATTGTAGCTCCTCCGAGCCAGGTATTAAGAGATGCCATGTATAATAATCCCAATCTTACTTATTTTAAAGCAGCTATAGCGAGAGCAGATAGTGGCGAGACTGGACTAAACAGATTTGATTCGCTGCTAAATTATCCCGTCACCAATATGACAGTGCTTGCACCAAATGATGCGGCATTTCAAACTCTCATATTCGGGCTTGCTTTTCAAAGTTATTTATCACATTTTCCTGCGCCTACTGCTATGGACACTGCCAATGCGGTAGCAACTGCTAACGGGGCTGTTGCTGCAGGGCCTGTTTTTCTGAGCACCAATAATGTTTCTACTGCATTGATAAGAGGTGTGTTGGCTTATCATTTTTTAGCAACTGATATGGGCGGAGGATTTCAACCTAATATCAGAGTTTTTTCTGTAAATATTCCACCAACTTCTGCAACACCATTTTTCATAACCACATTGGTAAATAGTTCGTTTGCATTGCATCCCGGTATTAAGGTGGATGCCACATATACAGGGCCTTTTGTAACCAAATTACAGTTTACCGGGCTTGGCACTTTTCCTTCCGGTGGCACTCCTTATTCAGGTCCTCCGGCAAATGCCGCCAGTATGGATAATCACGCTGTGAATGGAGTGTATTATGTAATTGATAAGGTACTATTGCCCGAATAAAAAATAAAAGATTTACTCAAAATAAATATTCCTTTTTCAAACGGGGTAAATATTTTATCATTAACATTTGACTATAAATTATAAATTTGTTCATCTATTCATCATCAATGGATGATGAAATGCTTTTTTATTTTTGCACAATTAAACAAAAAATCTATGTCTTTTAATTTAATGGAAATGGTAAAGAATTTTTTTACCGGTGAATTTACTAATCAGGCATCTTCTGCCCTGGGAGAAAACAACACAGAAATTTCTAAAGCTTTATCAGCAATTATCCCGACAGGTTTGTCGGGTATTTTAACTAAGGCTACTTCAGGCACAGAAGGCGCCAATAGTATTTTTGATATGGCCAAAAACGCCATCAGCAGTATTTCCGGAAATGCAAACCTGACCAGCCCCGAAAACACTCAACAGGGTAGTAGCATACTTTCAAGCTTATTTGGCGGCAATCAAACAGGAATTATTGGGGCTATTTCTAAATTTGCAGGTATTAAAGATTCTTCTGCATCTTCATTAATGAGTATGGCCTTACCGGCAATCATGGGACTATTAGGAAAACATGCTGAACAAAACAATTTATCAGCCAGCGGATTATCAGGCTTCTTATCTTCTCAGAAAGATCATATAATGAATGCCTTGCCTTCAGGATTATCTTCAGTTGCAGGGATGTTGGGATCAGGCTCAGCAGGTGCTACGGCTTCCTCTGTGGTATCTCATGCAAAAGCGGATATAACTGATACTACGAATGAAGTTGTTGAAAAATATGATCGTTCTAAAATACTATTGCCTTTAATAATCATTCTGGTAGCCTTAGCATTGCTTTGGTATTTTTCGAGAAGCTGTGGTCAGACAATTCCTAGTATGGCTCCTGCCGACACATCTGCTATGGTGCAAAATACAGATACATCTGCTGCTACTGCTTCCGCTTCAACTGCACCGGAATCAATTAAGGCGAAACTGCCTAATGGTAAAGAACTGGATGCATATAAAGGCGGTATTGAAGATCATCTGGTTACTGCGGTGACTGTAAATCTTTAAGCGCTGATTCTTTAAAGAACAAATGGTTTGGTTTTGATAATCTGAACTTCAATACCGGTACTGCTACACTGAAGCCTGCTAAACGATAAAAATTAATCAGGCTCCTCGCAATGACATACCGGAGTAGAATTACTTCGTTGACGTGAACGCGTACCTGTAAGATAAAAATTGATCAGGCTACCCGCAATGACTAAAACAGAAAGAGATTCACAGGTAAACGTCATTTCGAGGCGCAGAGGAAAACAAAATTTAGAAAAACTTCATGCGCCGTGGCAATCTCATCAATTGGAATAGCGAACTAATGAGCAGATTGCTTTGTCGCCATGAGCATGATACTAAACGATAAAAATTAATCAGGCTCCTCGCAATGACGTACCAGAAAAGGATTGCTTCGTCGCCATGGGCACTTACCAGTAAGATAAAAATTGAACAGGCTACTCTCAATGACGAATTGAAAACTAAAAAATGTGAACCACAAACTAAGAACTTTCAAACATTCACGGCACACCTTATACATTAAATCTGAAATGCATCACATCCCCATCCTGAACGATATATTCTTTTCCTTCAATCCGTAACCTCCCGTTTTCCCTGCATGCAGCTTCAGATTTGTATTGAATAAAATCATTGTAAGAAATTACTTCCGCTTTGATAAATCCTTTTTCAAAATCAGTATGTATCACACCGGCAGCCTGTGGCGCTTTCCATCCTTTGTGTATGGTCCAGGCTCTTACTTCCTGCACCCCTGCTGTAAAATATGTAGAAAGATTTAAAAGCGCGTAAGTAGAATGTATCAGGCGGTCCAACGCAGGCTCATCCATTTTATATTCATCCATAAACATCTGCTTGTCTTCGGGTTTTTCAAATTCGGCGATCTGCGATTCTATGGCATTAGCCATTACGATTACCTGTGCCCCTTCTGCTTTAGCGGCAGCAGCTAATTTATCCGACCAGACATTACCGGTATGCATAGACGCTTCATCTACATTTGCAACATAAAGAACAGGTTTATCGGTTAATAAAAAATTTTCTGCGATCACGGATTTATCTTCTTTAGAAAGATCCAGCGAGAGAATATTCTTTCCTTTTTCCAGGTGCTCTTTGCATTTCTTCAGTATTTCATATTCCAATTTTACTTTTGCATCGCCGGTTTTTGCTATTTTTTCTGCCCGCGATAATTTTCGTTCCACGCTCTCGAGATCTTTCAATTGCAATTCTGTTTCTATGATCTCTTTATCACTGATCGGATCAATAGCGCCTTCTTCCCTGAGAATATTTTCATCTTCAAAGCAACGGACCACATGTATAATAGCATCTACCTCGCGAATATTCGCAAGGAATTTATTTCCCAAACCTTCACCTTTGCTGGCGCCCTTTACCAGACCGGCAATATCTACGATCTCAATTTGAGTGGGCACTATTCTTTCAGGATTTACAAGGGCTGCCAGCACATCAAGGCGCTTATCCGGCACATTTACCAATCCTACATTTGGCTCGATGGTACAAAAACGATAATTACTTGCCTGCGCTTTGGCACTATTGCTGACAGCGTTGAACAAAGTTGATTTTCCTACATTGGGTAACCCTACAATTCCTGCACGTAATGACATGATCTTTTAAAGTTTGATTTTATTTTCTAATTGTTCAAAAAAAATATTTTGGAAGCGCGCAAATATACCATGAATTCTTTCAAGCATCGTCTCCCGATAGGGGACGATGCGCAACTTTCAAACATCGTCCCCAATGAGAGAAACCACAAGTTAAAAATATTCTTTGGGAGACGATGGCTGAC
>DASSHD010000375.1:0-15563 GCA_035693085.1 Hanamia sp.
AAACCTCATTCCAAAAAATGCAAAAGGAAATATTTTTTATGAAAAAAATGGTTATGTATCAATTGAAGCGGCTAATTATTCCAAAGCAGTAAACAAACAAATAACATGGAAAGTTGTTCCAGGCATCGGAAAAGATGGCGATGGTATTTCAACATTTCCGGTTACCGCTAATAAAAAAATATTTACTAACGGTAATCCTTACCTGCAATATGATATCTATGTTTATGATACCGGAACGGTAAAACTGGATGCTTATTTCTCCCCTACATTAAATTTTGAAAACGACAGCCTGGGTTTACAATATGCTATTTCAATTGATAACGAAAAACCTCAAATCGTCTCTATCAATAAAGATGATAAAAATGAAAGAGTGTGGGAAAAATGGGTTGCCAATAATATTATCATTAAAACAACACAGCATCACATTTCAGAGCCAGGGAAGCATGTCATTCAATATTGGATGATAAGCCCTGCAGTGGTTTTGCAAAAATTAGTTCTTGATTTTGGCGGATTAAAACCCAGTTACCTTGGGCCTCCTGAGACAAATATAAATTCTAAAAATAGATAAATCATGATAAAAAAACTCTCGACAATTCTTTTCGCTGCGGCCCTTTTTAGTGCCGGAAGTGCAGAAGCACAAACACCTTCTTTAAAAGATGCTTTCAAAAATGATTTCTTCATAGGTACTGCTATGAATGCGCCGCAAATATTAGGAAAAGATACGGCTGCTGACAGATTGATTAAAAAACAGTTCAATGCAGTGACTCCGGAAAATTGCATGAAAGCCGAGGAGATTCATCCCGGTTGGGACACTTATAATTTTGACCTCGCTGATAAGTTGGTTGCTTTTGCAAAAGCCAATCACATCAAGGTAAACGCGCACAATTTGATTTGGCATAGCCAATTGCCAGCGTTCATGCATCACATGCAAAGTGCAGATTCCGTAAAGGAGTACATGGAAAATCACATTGCAAAAGTAGCTGGCCGCTATGATGGAAAAGTATATTCATGGGATGTAGTAAACGAAGCATTGAATGAAGATGGCACTTTGCGCAAAGATATCTTCCTCGATAAATTGGGGGATGGCTATATTGTTGAAGCGTTTCGTTTGGCACAAAAGGCATCGCCACATTCACAATTATATTACAACGATTACAACATCGAACAACCAAAGAAAAGGGCCGGGGCTATTGCCCTGATAAAAAAGATACAAGCTGCCGGCCTGCGCATTGACGGAGTGGGCATACAAGGGCATTGGAAAGCAGGAGATGTTCCGATGAAGGATATTGAAGAAAGCATCAAAGAATTTTCCGCATTGGGTATTAAAGTAATGTTTACCGAACTTGATTTAAGTGTTTTGCCAAATCCGTGGGATAAGACTACGGCCGATGTTAGCGCCACCGCGCAAGGCAGTGCAAAAATGAATCCATATACAAAAGAACTTCCGGATTCTATGCAACAAGTTCTCGCAACATCTTATGCCGATTTATTCACTCTTTTCATGAAGTACAAAAAAGATATCAGCCGGATTACTTTCTGGGGTGTCAATGACGGACAATCTTGGTTGAATGGATTTCCTATCCGCGGACGCACCAATTATCCATTATTATTTGATAGAAAATTTAAACCGAAACCCGCTTTTTATAGTGTAATTGCCACAGCAAAAAATAATTAAAACTCACCAAATTAAATTAACAATTTATGAGCGCACAGGATGCAACGATAAACGAACAAACAAGAGCAATGAAGTTGGCGAAAAGTTCACAAAAATTGTCTGTATTGGAAAAAGTTGGCTACAGCCTGGGCGACCTTGCGGCCAACTTAGTATTTCAAACATTGGTGACTTACCTCGCCTATTTCTATACTGATATTTATGGCCTACAGCCTAAAGATGCATCAGTAATCATACTCACAGTGGGCCTGGTAGCTGCATTCGGCTTTAACCCCATAATCGGTGCACTTGCAGACAGGACCCGCTCCAAATGGGGGAAATTCAGGCCATGGATTTTATTTACCGCCGTTCCGCTTGGCGTGATTGCATTGTTGGCATTCAGCACGCCGCATTTTTCTTACAAAGGAAAATTAATTTACGCGGTAGTGACTTACACCCTGTTACTGTTGTTATATGCTGCCAATAATTTGCCTTATTCCGCATTAAGCGGAGTGATTACCGGCGATATGAAAGAACGAAATAGTTTGTCTTCTTATCGTTTTGTAGCAGTCATGTTTGCCCAGTTTTTTGTGCAGGTGTTCATGCTTTCCATCATTGAAACAGCAGGTGGTGGCGATAAATCAATCGGTATAGAAAAAGTAATGACATGGCTCGCCATCATAGGAACCGTTATGTTGCTCATAACTTTTTTTACAACAAGAGAAAGGATCATTCCGAAGCCGGAGCAGAAATCAACATTGAAAGAAGATCTGAAAGATCTATCCAGAAATAAACCATGGATTATAATGTTAGTGCTTACAACCCTTGTGTTTATTACGCTCGCTATGAAAGGTGGCGGTTATGTTTATTATTTCAAAAACTATGTGGACAAAGAAAGCTTAACAACTTTTGTAACTCCAATCACTCATTTCCTTTCTGCTATTGGCCTTAATTTTTTTGGTGAAGACCCTGTTTCTGCAGGCTTTGGTTTATTTAATGCCGGCGGAATTATTTTTATGATTTTCGGAATCATGCTGTCGAAAAGATTTGCAGATAAATATGGTAAAAGAGATGTATTTGGAATATGCCTTTTCATTTCAACAATATTCATATTTGCATTTATTTTTTATCCGCCAAAAGCTGTAGGAATTATTTTTCTTTCTCAAATCTTACATGGATTTTTTTATGGCCTCACCATTCCTTTATTATGGGCGATGATTGCTGATGTGGCGGATTACAGCGAATGGAAAAATAATCACAGGGCAACTGCAATTATCTTTTCTGCAATGATGGTTGGTTTGAAAGCAGGCTTAAGTATAGGCGGGGCGCTACTCACATGGATTTTAGGATTGTATCATTATGTACCGAACAGCGACATGCAACCTGCGCAGGCAATCCATGGAACCCAAATGCTGGTGAGCATATATCCATCCATCCCGTTCTTATTAGGTGCCGGCTTATTGTTTTTTTATCAGATAAATAAAAGAATGGAAGTGCAGATTGAAAGTGATTTAATAGAACGCAGAAATAAATAAAATTGTTTAACAAACCCGCCAGGTTTTTAAAACCTGGCAGGTTTAATAAAAATATCACATCATGCCAGAAGAAAGTATCGAACATATTGATTTTGATGAACTTAATAAGAAAGCCATTTCACAACCATTGGTAAAAAACATTTACACAGCAGACCCGTCTGCACATGTGTTTAATGGAAAGATTTATATCTATCCTTCACATGATATTGATGCAGGCGATGCTTTTGATGATTTGGGAAGCCACTTCGCGATGGAAGACTATCATGTAATTTCAATGGATTCGCCAACAAGTGAAGCAAAAGATAATGGCATTGCCCTGCATGTAAAAGACGTGCCGTGGGCTGAAAAACAAATGTGGGCGCCGGATGCCAATGAAAAAGATGGAAAATATTATCTCTTCTTTCCGGCAAAAGATCATGATGGAATATTTCGAATAGGGGTAGCCGTTAGTAATTCGCCGGTTGGCCCTTTCATGCCTCAGCCGGAGCCAATACAAAAAAGCTTTTCAATAGATCCCGCAGTGTTCAAAGATGCCTGCCAGAATGGCGAGGCCGGGCGGGATGATGGTAGCTATTACATGTATTTTGGAGGTATCTGGGGCGGACAACTTCAACGCTGGCGAACAGGAAAATTTAATGCTGAAGAAAGCGAAAGCCCGACAGCGCATTTACCAAAAAATAAGGAGCCTGCTCTTTGTGCTAAAGTCGCAAAGTTTGCTGATGATTTATTGGAATTTGCTGAAGATGCAAGAGATGTTTTAATAGTTGATGAAAACAATAAGCCTTTGTTGCAAGGTGATACCGAGAGAAGATTTTTTGAAGCGCCGTGGATGCATAAGTATAAAGGCAAATACTATTTTTCTTATTCAACAGGTAACACACATTTTATTTGTTATGCCATTGGGGATAATCCCTACGGGCCTTTTAAATATACAGGTAAAATCCTGAATCCAGTTGTAGGCTGGACCTCACATCATTCTATTCTGGAGTTTGAAGGCGAATGGTATTTGTTTTATCATGACAGCAGCTTAAGTAAGGGAGTCACGCATTTGCGCAGTATTAAAATTGCAAAGATTGAATACGATGAAAATGGTTTTATAAAAACGATAGAACCGTATGGTGATTTGAAAGTGCTTTGATTAGAAGAGCGGATTTACAAAATCAAAATCATGAATATTTGCCTGCCTACCGGTCAGGTAGGTTTGTTTACTGCGAAAGGAATTCGTACACATAAAAAGATTCAGATGAAAAAACTAATTACATTTTGCATTTGCCTGCTAATAATATATTGTGCAAATGCCCAGGTAAAACTCCCTCAAATAATTCGCGACAGTATGATTCTGCAACGCAATTCGAAAATTAATATTTGGGGCTGGGCACCAAAAGGCGAAAAAGTAAGTGTAAAATTTAACGGTAAAACTTACAGAACAAGAACCGGCAACGATGGTAAATGGAAAGTGCAATTATCGCCCATGAAAGCCGGTGGGCCATACACTATGAATATTTCAGGCAAGAACAAAATAAACCTGCATGATATTTTGATTGGCGATGTTTGGTTATGTGCCGGGCAATCAAACATGGTGCATCAAATGAAGCTGCATAGTGTGTATTATCCAAATGAAATCCCAAACGCGAACTATCCTGGCATAAGGCAATTTTGGGTGCCAAACACAACAAACCTTGTAAGTCCGCAAAGTGATTTGCCGGGTGGTTCATGGAAGTGGGCCAACCCTGAAAATGTTGCTGATTTTTCTGCCGTTGCCTATTTTTTTGCAAAAGATTTGTATCAAAAATATCATATACCTATTGGTATCATCAATGCAAGTTGGGGTGGCATTCCTATCGAATCAATGATGAGCGAGGAAAGTTTACAACCATTTCCTGATATTTTGAAAACAATAGAACAAAATAAAGACACCGCTTATGTAAATGGCGTTAACCGAAAAGCTTTTGCCAATGCCCAAAAAGTAAAACGTCCTATAGATAAAGGCCTGGAAGAAAAATGGTATTCACCTTCCTATCAACCTAAGGAATGGCATAGGATTGCAGTTCCGGGTTTTTGGGCAGATGAGGGCGCAAAAAACTTGAATGGTGTAGTTTGGTATCGCAGGGAAATTGATGTGCCGGCTTCCATGACGAATGGCCCTGCAAAAGTTTTTTTGGGTAGAATTGTCGATGCAGATGAATTATACATCAATGGTGTTAAAGTTGGCTCTACCGGTTATATGTACCCGCAGCGCAGGTACCCGGTTCCGGATGGTATTTTAAGACCAGGAAAAAATTTATTTGCCATTCGCGTTACAAACAACTTCGGCAAAGGCGGTTTTGTTCCGGATAAACCTTATGAACTAATCGCAAATAACGATACGGTTGATTTAACCGGTTACTGGCAATATAAAGTTGGATTGCTAAATGAGCCTCATCACGGAGTTAGAGGCTCTGGTGGTTTTGGTATTACATTGCAATATCAACCAACTGCATTATACAATTCAATGATAGCGCCTTTGATTGATTATACTATCAAAGGTTTTGTTTGGTACCAGGGAGAAAGCAATACGAGCAAGCCTGATGAATATGCCAAACTTCAACCGGCAATGATTACCGATTGGCGCAACAAATGGAAAGAAGGTGATTTACCATTTCTTTTTGTACAACTTCCGGGTTTTGGAGATTACAACTATCTTCCTTCAGAAAGCCAGTGGGCAACATTTAGAGAAGCACAGGCGAAATCATTATCCATTCCCAATACAGCGATGGCTGTTGCTATTGATCTTGGCGAATGGAATGATATTCATCCTGACCGCAAAAAACCAGTTGGAGATCGTTTGGCCCTGGCTGCTGAAAAAATTGCTTATGGGGAAAATATCGTGTACTCGGGGCCGATATATCAGTCACAAACTATTGAAGGTAATAAAATAATTATTTCATTTACTCATACCGGAACTGGTTTATCTACTAATGATGGCGAACCGCCTGCTGAATTTGCAATTGCAGGAGAAGATAAAAGATTTTTTTGGGCAGATGCAAAAATAGAAGGTGATAAAATAATTGTATCAAGCGAAGAGGTGCCCAATCCAAAATATGTGCGCTATGCCTGGGCGGATGACCCTGTGAATCCAAATCTTATAAATAAAGAAGGTTTGCCGGCTGCGCCATTCAGAACGGATGAATAAAAATTGATTCATAAAAGAAAAGTGAATGATTACTATGAAAATAAAAATCGGACTTATTTGTGCTTTTACTGTCGCAGTCCCGGAGAAGGCGCAAATGAATTCCTGTTGTGATTAAGGCTTCAAAAAGTGAGACAATATCAATATCAATAATAATTGGTGTGACTTCATTCTTAATTTGAAAAATATATTTCACGCATATGGCGCAAATCCACGTGATAAATTTTTAATCACCTGATATATCAGCGAGGTCAGCGGGATAAAATGCAAATGATACATTAACCATTATTCTGAATCAATAATATCAAACCATATTAAAATTCAACACATGAAAAAGCTCTTCTTCCTTTTAATCGCAACCGCCATTGCAGATGCTACGCTTGCACAGGATACTTTAGTAAACGGTATCTCTTACCCGAAACCCGTAAACTTTACCGCACAGCAAAACCAGGAAAACATGATGAAACAGTTGGGCATACAAGCCCTTCGTCCCGGCCCCAGCGGCAATCCATCTGCTCCCAATCATGCAAATTATGATACCACCAAAGCAGACCCTTGTCCTCAGTTGCCCAATATTCTCACCACTAATGATGGCAAAAAAGTAACTACGCCTGAAATGTGGTGGAAAGTTCGTCGGCCCCAGATTGTTGAAGATTATGAACGCGAAGTTTATGGAAGAATTCCTCAGCATGTTCCCAATCTAACGTGGACTGTAAAAGTTACAGATCGTGAATTTATTTTTCGCGGATTTATACCTGTAATTGCAAAGGAAATCGTTGGCCATGTTGATAACAGCGCTTATCCATTGCTTAATGTTGATATTAAAATGATATTGGTAGTACCAATGAATGTAAAAGGTCCTGTTCCTGTCTTAATGATGTTTGGCCAGCCATCATTTCCTTCACCCGCCCAGCCGACCAATGATGATATGGAAACATTGAATGCAACATTCAAAGAAATGATGGTAAAAACAAATCCTGCTGTAAAAAATATTTTCGATAGGTATCCTGCTTATTCACCGATTACCAAACTGAATTTTAATTTTTTTGCACCTCCTCCTGCAGGTGATGCATCACCTACGGAACAACTGCTGGCAGCGGGTTGGGGTTATTGTACCATTGATCCCAACAGCATCCAGGCTGATAACGGTGATGGATTAACAAAGGGAATTATTGGTTTGGTGAATAAAGGCCAGCCACGGAAACCAGATGATTGGGGCGCATTAAGAGCATGGAGTTGGGGAGCAGCACGTGCATTGGATTATTTGGAAACAGACAAATCGGTGGATGCAAAAAAAGTAGGCATTGAGGGTGTATCAAGATATGGGAAAGCTGCGCTCGTTACGATGGCGTTTGAACCCCGTTTTGCAGTTGGTCTTATTGGTTCGTCAGGCAAAGGAGGTGCTACATTGCTCCATCGCAATTATGGTGAAGCAGTAGAAAGCCTTACTGGCAGCGGAGAATCTCATTGGATGGCTGGAAATTTCCTAAAATATGGCGCTGAAAAATCAAAATTTGGTAGTAAGAACGGTTGTGATTTGCCTGTAGATTCGCATGAATTAATTGCACTTTGCGCGCCACGGCCTGTTTTTATTAGTTATGGAATTCCTGAAAAGGGGGATGCGAACTGGCTCGACCATCGCGGCAGTTACATGGCAGCAGTCGCAGCAGGAACTGTATATAAATTGTTAGGCGCAAAAGATTTGGGTGTGGGCAATGATTATATGAGAGAAAAAAAACCACCGGTGAATGTTGGCTTGCTTGATGGACAGCTTGCGTGGCGCCAGGATGATGGCGGACATACCGATGCTCCCAATTTTAAATATTTTATTCCGTGGGCAGATAAAAATTTGGACTATGAAAAAAAATCTCAATAAATAACTATCAAAAAGAAATTATGAAATACTATCAAAGCGTTCAAAAAACCCTTACGTTTTTATTAATATTCCTGGTATCTACCGGCAATGCATATTCGCAAACAGGTACTACCTGGAACCATAAAGAATGTGCTGTCATTCTCACTTATGATGACGGATTGAATATTGATTTAAGCAACGTAATTCCGGCTCTGGATTCTCTGGGCTTGAAAGGAACCTTTTACATCTCCGATTATTTTTATGGATTAAATGCCCGGATAGACGGATGGAGAAAAGCGGCTGCCGAAGGCCATGAACTTGGAAATCATACTATATGGCATGCCTGTGATGGAAGCCTGCCGGGAAGGTCATTTGTAAAACCCGATTATGACCTTACACATTATGATGTAACGCGAATGGATAATGAAATACTTGCTATGAATAATATTTTAAAAGCCATTGATGGAAAAGATGAAAGGACATTCGCGTACCCGTGTGGTGATATGAAAATTCATGATTCAGCATACCTCGATTATATGAAATACAAATTCGTGGCAGCACGGGGTGTTACTCCGCAAATGCTACCAATTGATAAAGTAGATTTGAATAACGTGCCGTGCTATATGGAGAACGGGGCAACTGCCGATGAAATGATTGCGTTGGTAAAAAAAGCAATGAAAACGCATACCTTACTGGTTTTTCTTTTTCATGGAGTGGGTGGTGAACATAACATAAATGTTTCCCTGGCAGCGCATAGCGGATTATTACATTTTTTGAAACAAAATGAAAAAGACATCTGGATAGCGCCAATGATAGACGTGGCTAAGTTTATAAAATCAAAACAATAAGAGTTTGTTCGTTTACTGCCTTTCTGTTCAAATAAAAATGCCCTTCATTCAGGAACAACGAATTATACTAATGAATGTTTTCCTGCGATTCTCAAAAGTTCTTCAAATGAAGTGGATAGAATTGATGTGGATTTGGAAGCCGGATATGCTTTTGGAAATGAAACTGATCCAAATTATGAGGCGTTTATCATTGAATTAACCGGGTCTTTAATATCAAAAAATAAATTAATCACCAGTGCAATACCAGATTCCAGGGAAAAAGTAGTAACTCATAAAGTATTGGCACAATTTTATTTTATCAATATCATGTCTTATGATCATACCGGACTTTGGTCGCCTGACCGCCCAGGTAATCATACTTCTTATGCAGAGGCAATGGATGTTGAACTACTATCTCATCTGCTAAAAATCCCAATTTAATTGATCCTGTCATAGGCTGGATGACCTATAAGGATATTGTTTCAACATACCCAGGGGATGGATGGGTTGACTTTTGGAGCCTTCCCAATGGCTATGTCATGTATTATAATGGGATCACAACTATCAGAAATAAAACGAAGTTAGCAAACAGAAAGCCTCCGGAATTATGATCTTGCAGCTTCTTTACGATGCGCCACAAGGATCAAAATTACTGCTTCATACCATGTATGAGATAGTTTATTAAAACAATGATTTAAGATTTATATTTTATTTTTATACAAAACAACATGACATGAAACAACCTGGCATAAACATAAAAAAATGGGTCCTAATCACATTAGTAATGGTTTTCAATGCTTCTGTGACCAATGCTCAAAAAAATAATATCGGTAATAATTATGTTATTATAAATCCGGATGATAGTTATCATACCATCATCGAAAAAGCAGCTAACATAGCACCTTCCAGCCGGCAGTTGACCTGGCAGGAAAAAGAATTGACTGCATTTGTGCATTTCGGAATGAATACCTTCACGGGACGCGAATGGGGAACGGGAAAAGAAAGCCCTGAATTATTTGATCCTAAACATTTGAATGCAGATCAATGGGTAAAGGTATTAAAAGATGCAGGCTTTAAGCAGGTGATATTAACTGCAAAACATCATGATGGATTTTGTTTATGGCCAAGCAAATACACAAAACATTCCGTGAAATACAGCCCGTGGAAAAATGGCAAAGGCGATGTGGTAAGAGATGTTTCTAATGCCTGTAAAAAATACCAGGTAGGCTTTGGTGTTTATCTTTCGCCCTGGGACAGGAATTGTCCTTTTTACGGAGATACCAAAAAGTATAATCAGTATTTTGAAAATCAGTTGCATGAGTTATTGACGAATTATGGACAAGTGGAAGAAGTTTGGTTTGATGGCGCTAATGGTACGGGGCCTAATGGTAAAATACCGGTATATGATTTTAATACGTGGTATAAGATCATCAGAAAGTTACAACCACACGCGGTGATAGCCGTGATGGGGCCTGACGTGCGTTGGGTGGGCACCGAAACAGGCTATGGCAGGGAATCGGAGTGGAGTGTAGTTCCTGTAAATGCTGCCTTGCAAAAAAATATCGCTGCCGGTTCACAGCAGGACCTTACGTTCAAACCCAATGGTGATATGACTGCACAAGACCTCGGAGGAAGGGATAAAATAATACATGCAAAAGCTTTGATATGGTATCCGGCGGAAGCGGATGTGTCTATTCGCCCGGGATGGTTTTATCATAAAGATCAGGACAGCCTGGTGAAATCACCCCAAAAATTATTGGATATTTATTACGGATCGGTTGGCAGAAATTGTGTGCTGTTGTTGAATGTTCCGCCTGATAAAGAAGGATTGATCAGCAAGTATGATATAAAAAATTTGGAGGAATGGACGAAACTTCGTGATGAAACATTTAAAACCAATCTGGCAAAAGACGCTGTTATAAAATCTGCCAATGGTATCAATGGACAGGCTATGTTGGATGGTAATAATAAAACTTATTGGACAACTCAGGGAAATGATACTACTGCAACTATCGAAGTTGATTTAAAAGGAACAAAAACTTTTAATGTATTTCTTTTACAGGAAGAAATAAGAATTGGGCAAAGGATAGAAAAGTTTGAACTGGATTATTGGGATGGAAATAAATGGAAAATAGCAACAGAAGGGACTACGGTAGGGTACAAAAGATTGTTACAGTTTGGTGATATTACAACCGAAAAAGTAAGGTTGAAAATTCTATCATCAAGATTGAATCCAACGATTGCAGAAATAGGCTTATATTATCAACCGATCTCTGAAAAAAATTAAATGTCCATTAAAAATAAATTATGAAAAACATTTTAATAATTATTATTTCGATCTGCATTATAAGCTCGTGTGCCGATCAGAATACTAAAAAGGACAAAAATGCCGATAGTCGCCCCAACATCATTTTCATCCTTAGCGATGATCACGCTTACCAGGCTATCAGCGCTTATGGCGATAGTCTTAATCATACACCAAATATTGATCTTCTTGCAAAAGAGGGAATGTTATTTAACCGGGCTTTTGTAAATAATTCCCTTTGTGCACCGAGTCGCGCTGCTATTCTTACCGGCAAATACAGCAACATGAATGGCATAAAAGGAAACGGCGATGAAGTGTTTGATGGCTCGCAGGAAACGTTTCCCAAATTATTGCATCAGGCTGGATATCAAACTGCGATGATAGGCAAATGGCATTTGGTTTCTAATCCTACTGGTTTTGACTTCTGGAATATTTTACCAGGACAGGGCGATTATTACAATCCTGACTTTATTGATTCTATGGGCACAAAAAGAACAGAGGGATATGTAACAGATCTTACAACAGATAAGGCCATCAACTGGCTGAATAGCCGTGATACAACAAAACCTTTTTGTGTGTTGGTCTGGAACAAAGCACCCCACCGTGACTGGATGTCGGCGATTAAATACCTTCATGAATTTGATAGCGTAAACATTCCGTTACCCGCTACTTTCTTTGATGATTACAGTACACGTACCCGTGCAGTAAAAGAACAAAAAATGGAGATTTCTAAATGGCTTGCGCCCAATTATGATTTGAAAGAAAATTTGGGTATCACAAAAGCTACCGAAAGATTAGACTCCAATTGGATGGCTATTTTCGGGCGCCTAAATCCTAATGAACAAAAAGCTTTTATCGCAGCTTACACACCTAAAAATGACGCATTCAAAAAAGCCAATCTAAAAGGAAAAGATCTGGCAATCTGGAAATATGAAAGATATATGAAAGATTATCTTAGAACGATTCAATCTGTTGATGATAACGTAGGTCGCTTAATGGATTATTTAAAAGAAAAAGGATTAAATAAAAATACTATTGTCATCTATTCTTCCGACCAGGGATTTTATCTGGGCGAACATGGATGGTTTGATAAAAGATTCATGTATGAACAATCCTTTCGTACACCCCTTATCGTTAGGTGGCCTGATGTAATAAAACCGGGAAGTATAAATAATGACATGGTAATGAATCTCGATATTGGCGAAACCCTGCTGGATGCGGCTCATGTGAAAATTCCTGCTGACATGCAGGGAAGAAGTATGTTGCCAATATGGGAAGGAAAAACACCGGTTGACTGGCGTAAATACGTGTATTATCATTATTACGAATCGGGTGGCGAACATAACGTGGCGAAGCATGTTGGTGTTCGTTCAGACCGGTACAAGCTGATTTATTATTACGAAAATAATGATTGGGAATTGTATGATTTACAAAAGGATCCGAATGAATTGAATAATGTGTATAACGATCCTGCCTACCAGCAAATCCAGGATTCATTAAAAAATGAATTACAGATTCAAATGAAGAAATTCAAAGATCACCTGTAATCGTCCGTAGAGACGCGATGCATCGCGTCTCTGTAAATGTTGATTTCGATAGACGCGATGCATCGCGTCTCTACCAAAAAATATATTAATTTGGAAATAGAATGTTTATGGAAAATTTATACCAAAATAAATACAGAATATCATCCGCCCGTTTGCAAACATGGGATTACGCAAACGAAGGAATGTATTTCGTAACCATTTGTACCAGGAATCGTGAATGTTATTTTGGGCAAATTGGTTCGGTAGAGACGCAATGCATTGCGTGTCTACAACAACAAATGCAATTATCTGAATTAGGAATAATCGCACAATCTGAATGGATTAAATCCATAGAATTACGCCGGGATATGAATTTGGAATTGGGCGAATTTGTTATAATGCCAAATCACATGCATGGTATTATTATAATTGGGGAAAATGATTTTAACCGTAGAGACGCGATGCATCGCGTCTCTATGGACGACGGATCAGGGAACAAAGACGCCATGCATGGCGTCTCTACGAATCGTTTCGGGCCACAATCAAAAAATCTATCTTCCATCTGCAGGGGTTATAAATCTGCGGTTACAACCTATGCCCGGAAAATGCATCTGGAATTTGATTGGCAGCCACGTTTTCATGACCATATTATTCGTTCCGCGGAAGAATATATTCGTATTTCAAATTATATCCTTAACAATGCAGACAAATGGCGTGATGATAAATTTTATAAACCGATATAATTTTTTTTGAACAAAACCGTAAATCATGCAAAAAATAATTTTATTTCTATCCCTCTCAATCATTTATCTCAACGGTTATTCGCAATCCCGTGGGAAAAAGGATAGCCTTTCCATCATTCCTCAACCCGTATCTGTTTCTTTAGAAAAAGGATATTTCTTGCTAAAGCCGGATGTGGCGGTCATTTCGTCTGATAAAAGCGCTTCAGATGTGGCTTCCTTTTTATCAGAATTACTTTATCACAGTTATGATTTTCATGTTAAGCAAAATGGTACAAAGAATTTTTCTGCAAAGGCCGCAATCATACTAAACATTAATAAAAAAGCGGATGCTGCCATCGGTGATGAAGGTTATACTTTAAAAGTAAATCCACATCAGGTAATTCTCTCTGCAAATAAACCCCAGGGTCTTTTTTATGGAATTCAAACCTTAATACAGCTTTTGCCTCCAAAGGATTACAGTAATGCACAAACGAAAAATATCGAATTCGAAATTCCCTGTGTCAATATCACGGATTATCCCCGCTTTGGATATCGCGGTATGATGCTCGATGTAAGCCGTCATTTCTTTACCAAAGAATTTATTGAAAAATATATTGATGAAATGGCGAAATATAAATTCAATGTGTTTCACTGGCATCTAACTGACGACCAGGGTTGGAGGATAGAAATAAAAGGATTGCCAAAGCTTACAGAAGTGGGCGCTTGGCGTGTGCCAAGAACCGGAAGATGGGGTACATTTCAGCAACCACAACCGGGCGAGAAAGCTACTGATGGAGGCTTTTATACACAGGAAGATATTCGTGAGATTGTGCAATATGCAAAGCAGCGTTTCGTAAATATTCTTCCTGAAATTGACGTGCCTGCACATAGCCTGGCGCTGATTGCTTCCTATCCCAATTTATCCTGTACTCAGAAGCAATACCAGGTATGGCCGCAATATGCACCAGACAGTATTGATGATGTTCTTTGTGTTGCTAACGATTCTACGTGGCTTATTTTAGATAAAATATTTACACAGGTTGCACAACTATTCCCTTATAAATATATTCATGTGGGAGGTGATGAAGCTAACAGGAGTTTTTGGATGAAAGGCCCGAAGGATGTGGCTTTGATGCAAAAAGAAGGAATCAAAACACCTGCCGGATTGCAAAGCTATTTTGAAAGAAAACTTGAAAAGCTCGTTATTTCAAAAGGGAAGAAAATGATTGGCTGGGATGAGATAGTGGAAGGCGGCCTCGCGCCGGAAGCCACTGTAATGAGCTGGCGTGGAATGAAAGGTGGCATTGAAGCTGCGAAGATGGGGCATGAAGTTATTATGACACCAATAATGGAAACTTATTTGAGCCGCAAACAAGGTGATCCTTCAGTGGAACCCTTTGGGCCTGGAATATTGCGATTGAGCACCTGTTATAAATTTGAGCCTATACCTTACGGTGTGGATCCGAAATATATTTTAGGCGGCCAGGCAAGTACCTGGACAGAAAAAATTCCCAATTACCGTCATTTAGAATACATGACGTGGCCGCGTGCTATGGCTATTGCAGAAGTGTTATGGTCACCCAAATCAACGCGCAACTGGGATAGCTTTTCCCGGCGTGTGGAACAACATTTTAAATACCTGGATGCGGATACGGTGAAATATTCAAGAAGTATGTATGACCCGATTATCACGGCTGTAAAAGGCAGTGATGATTCAATGAAAATAGCAATTACAACAGAAATGCCCGGCCTTACTTTGTACTACACATTCGATGGTACGGACCCTGATAATTTTTATCCGGAATATTCAGGTACTCCTTTGGACATTCCAAAAGGCGCTTCTGAAATCAGAGTAATTGCGTATAGGCATGGCCGTGTGGTGAGCCGGCAAATCAATAATTCATTGGAAGATTTAAAGAAAACGTTGAAAAAATAACACTTGATTCTTAAAAAGAATATTTAAACAAAAAATC